>CALZLE010000050.1 GCA_945788205.1 uncultured Desulfuromonadales bacterium | reverse complement strand
CACTTCCAAGAACCTCCAACTTGACATTCCAACGTTGCAATTGATGCTATACCTGGTTTTCGGTCTTGTCCAGTTGGAACGAACCTTGGCCGGACTCCATCAATTGCAACGTTGGAATGTCAAGTTGGAGGTTCTTGGAAGTGGGTTGCTGCTGGCAGCAATGGCGCTCTATTTCAGCCACAGTCTGCTTTATCGCTCCCTGAATCTGAATTATCTCGGTTGGCGTTCAATTGTTGTCATCACGGCCCTTTTATTTATTGGCTACAGCCGTCTGTTCCGCAGCAGTGAATCTCGGTTAGCCCTGTCTCGTGGGATCGCTCACCGCTCTTTGGTTTTGTTGATTGTTGGTGGTTATCTGATTCTTCTTGGAGTGCTCGGCGAAGGGTTACGTTACCTAGATATCGCGAATGCAACAGACATCTTTTACGTTTTGTTGTTGCTCAGTGGCTTGATCCTGGCAGCCTTGCTGATGTCGGAGAAATTGCGACGCAAATTCAAGGTGTTTTTGCATAAAAACTTTTATCAGAGGAAGTATGACTACCGCGAACAATGGGAATTGTTCTCAGAGAAAATTGTAAAAGAGACTTCTCTTGAGGGAACACAGAGAGCGATTCTGGATCTGTTTTGTGAAACTCTTGCCTGCAAAGGGGCTTCTCTCTATTTGTTAGATACTGAAACATCCAGCTACCTCTATTCAGCGTCATTTAATATGCCTCGTGATTGGCGACCGTTTACTAAAGAAGACCCCCTTATTGTAGGATTGCAGCAGAAAGATTGGATCATCAGTTTGAGAGAATCTAACCCCCTGCTTGATGACTCATTGATCGATTCTATTTCTGAGATGGGGGCGTTTTTGGTTGTTCCGCTTTATTTCAATAATGAACTCTCTGGCTTTATTATCATTGGAGAGCAAATCGACTCTGCAGAAGAGTTGACTTATGAAGATTTTGATCTATTGCGAATGTTGGCGCGCCAATCCTTTGCTGCATTGCAGGGGCTGAGACTGACCGAGCAACTCACTACAAGTCGTGAGCTGGCTGCCATCGGTAAGGTTTCAACTTTTGTCCTGCACGATCTTAAAAACCAGGTTTCCGGTCTGTCCTTGCTGCTTGATAACGCACGTGAATATATCTCTGACCCAGAATTCCAGCAGGATATGTTGGAAACTGTCGATAATACGGTTGTAAATATGAGGGGATTGATCGCGCGGCTGAAAAATCTTAAGGAAAAACCAGAGCTGGTTGTTGCTTCGGTCGACTTGGAGAAAGTTGTCAATGATGCTGTGCAAACTTGCGGGGGTGATATTCAGGTGAATGGGCAGACTGCCAGCATCGACGCCGATGAAGAAGAAATTTATAAAGTTGTCCTGAATTTGCTTGTGAATGCAAACGAAGCATCTGTTGGGAAAGGTGTTGTTAGGGTCGAGTATGGTGTGACTGATGAATCTACCTTTATCTGTGTGACTGATAGTGGTTGCGGAATGAGTGCTGATTTTATTGAGAACCGTCTGTTTCGGCCATTTGAAACGACTAAAAAGCATGGTTTTGGTATTGGTTTGTACCAGTGTAAGCAAATCATAGAATCTCATCTTGGAGTTATCTCTGTCAAAAGCACAGAGGGGGAAGGGACCCAGTTTTTAATCAAACTTCCTTTGGCAACGATTGTATGATAATAGATTTGTTATGTTTTATTACTGTTTTAGCCGGAGGTTGTGTTGGATAAATTACTGATCGTTGATGACAGTCAGGAAATCCGTAAACAGCTTAAGTGGGGGCTGGGAAAAGAGTACCGGGTTTTGTTGGCAGAGAGTGTTGATGAAGCGTTGAAAATGTTTGACAGTCACTCTCCCAAGGTCGTCACTCTCGATCTTGGCTTGCCCCCCGACGTCGATGGTGCCTCGGAAGGACTGCGCTGCCTTCAGGCTATCTTGCAGAAACAACCTGCAACCAAAGTTATTGTTCTTTCCGGCAATGAAGATCATGCAAATGCGTTGGCTGCGATCGACATGGGTGCATACGATTATTATCATAAGCCGATCATTTTGGATGAATTGAAAATTATCCTCTCTCGTGCTTTTCATCTAGCTGGTCTCGAAAATGAAAATCGTCGGTTGCAAACGACTTCCTCAACGGAGGGAGGAGGTTATAGTGGTATATTTGGCTCCTGCCCACAAATGCAACAAGTTTTTGCGACAATCAAGAAAGTTGCCTCCATCGATGTGCCGATTTTGATTCTTGGTGAGAGTGGCACCGGCAAAGAAATAGTTGCCCAGGCAATTCACAAACGAGGTATTCGAAAAGAGGGGAGTTTTGTTGCGATAAATTGCGGTGCGATTCCAGAAAATTTGCTGGAATCGGAATTATTTGGTCACGAAAAAGGGGCTTTCACCGGAGCTCAGAGCCGGGTGCAAGGGAAGGTAGAGTTTGCTGATCAGGGCACACTTTTCCTCGATGAGATTGGTGAAATGCCTGCTCTCTTGCAAGTCAAAATGCTCCGTTTTTTGCAGGATCAACTTGTCCAACGCGTTGGGGGGCGTGAAGACATTCCAGTCGACACACGGATCATCGCTGCCACCAATATTGACATTCAAGAAGCAATGCACAAAGGGGATTTTCGGGAAGATCTTTATTATCGTCTCGGAGTGATTGCAATTGAGCTTCCACCACTCCGTGAGCGTGGCGATGATCTTGAACTTCTCGCCAATGTGTTTTTGCGTCGGTATAGTCAGGAGTTTAATATTAAGTCCCGCGGATTTAGCGCTGCTGCACTGAAATGGATTTCTGATTACAACTGGCCAGGCAACGTCCGAGAGTTGGAAAACAAGATCAAGCGCGCCATTGTTATGGCAGAGACTCCAATCATTGAACCTTGGGACCTCGGTTTTGAAGAAAGGCCGATGACTGAAGATAATACTGAGATGTCTGAAGCTCAGTCTACGGAATTTTTTGAATTTGATGGGTTAACTCTGAAGGAAGCTCGTCTCCAAGTCGAACATACACTGCTGCTGAAAACAATGGAAAAGTGTCAGGGGAACGTTCAAAAAGCAGCGGAACTCTTGGCCGTCAGTCGGCCGACCTTTTATGACCTGCTAAAAAAGCACGGACTGCACAGCTTACGGGCTTGAAGTTGTCGTGAAGCTGTAAACGGTGCTTGGATGTAGTTGCGTTGGGTTATTACTGTCTGCGCCAACTACCTTCCAATAGTAAGTGGTTCCTGCCTCTAAGTCACCTGCATATGCTTGATGATAGTCACT
>CALZLE010000049.1 GCA_945788205.1 uncultured Desulfuromonadales bacterium | reverse complement strand
CTTACTCTTTTGTCTCACCACAAAAGAGTAAGCAGAAAAAGGTGCCCCAGTTGTTCCCGCCCGCTTCGCGGGAACCTGCGCTACGCGATCAATTCGGGGCCGTTCACATGCGCTTCGCTTAGGCTCACAGCAAACCTCCCGAATCGACCACTCCACTCCGGCGGAAGCCAAAGGGGTTTGAGGATCAAAAGACTTTGAACCTCCCTCCCCGTGTGACGCTGCCGGAGCAGCAGAGGCAGGCGCTGCAAAAAGCCGGAGAGTTGAGCGTAGCGAATGGCGAAGGCGCAGCGGTTGACTCTGTTGCGCAGGGAACCCGCCATTGGCGGGCAAGGAGGTCGGGGTGTCTTTCTTTGTTTCCGTTTCTTTGGAC
The DNA here is from genome assembly GCA_945788205.1 of uncultured Desulfuromonadales bacterium. GTDB lineage: Bacteria > Desulfobacterota > Desulfuromonadia > Desulfuromonadales > Geopsychrobacteraceae > Malonomonas. The sequence goes on along the minus strand of CALZLE010000049.1, from coordinate 2,350 downwards.
AAGCAAAGAAATGAAATCGGCGTGCGGGGCCGAACCCCCGCGACCTTGACCTTGCTTTTCCTCTTTAAAGGGGACAGAATCAAATTTCTGTCCCCTTCGTTATAAATAGAGAGAACAAATGCAACCAACACAACACACCCTCCCCACCCCCTATCCCGTCGGTCCAGTCCACTGCTACACCATCGAAATCAACGATCAGCTGATCCTGGTCGACACCGGCCCACCGACGGACGAATGCAAAGAGTACTTACAGAAGCACATCGATCTACAACGACTACAGCACGTCATCGTCACCCATTGTCATATTGATCACTACGGGCTGGCCGCCTGGCTGGAGCGCGAGCATGGTTGTACCATTTACCTGCCCTATCGCGACAGTTTGAAAATCAACAGCCACGGTGAACGACTCGACGGCATGGTTTCGATTCTAAGAGATACCGGCTTCAGTCAGGAATTTCTCACCGCCTTTCGCGCTGAAATGGACAGCGATTCGGTTTTTCCCACTTTTCCTGAAAACTTCAAAATTTCAGAGCAGGCTCTGACAACAGAATTCGGTATCGATGTCATGCCCTGCCCCGGTCACTCGCAGAGTGATCTGGTCTATATCGGTGAAGACTGGGCCATCACCGGCGACACGATGTTGCGTGAGATTTTTCAGTCACCGCTGCTCGATATCGACCTGCTGACTGGTGACCGTTTCAGCAACTATAAAGCCTATTGTGACACCATCATCAAGCTGGCCAGCCTGCGTGGCAAACAGATTCTGCCCGGTCATCGTGATTTTATCGTCGGCGTCGATTACAATATCTGCTACTACACTGGCAAACTGCTGGAACGCGCCAAGCGCAGCCGCAAATACTCAAGCGACCTGACCGCTCCGGAAGTCGTCGAAAAACTGTTCGGCGGCAGCATTCAGGAACCGTTTTTGAAATATCTGAAAACGTCGGAGGTGGTCTTTATCCGTGATTTTCTAACGAACCCGGAACCGCTGAAAAAGTCTCTTGAGCAGATCGGCCTTTACCAACAGCTGGCTAAAGCGTACGAACAAGCCACAAACGACTGACCGTCTATTGAGGAGTCTCAGATGAAACATTTGCTGCTACTGACCTGTTGCCTGTTCCTCTTTTACGGAACAGCCCCGGCTAAAACCGTTTACGACGTCGACCTACCGGAAGAGATCAGCATTGAGAATGAAGCCTTGCAGCTAAACGGTTACGGTCTGCGGACAAAATTCTTTTTTAAAGTCTACCTCGGCTCTCTTTACACCGGTAGCAAAGCGAACAGCACGGCACAGGTGCTTGAACAATCCGGGACAAAGCTGATCCGCATGAACTTCATCTACAACAAAGTTGAGCGGAAGAAGATTGTCGATGCCTTCGCTGCAGGGTTTGAGAAAAACTCCCCACAGTTGAAGAACGATCCGGCACTGCAACAATTTCTCGCCCTGTTCACGGCAGACTTTATTGCCGGGGATCAGGTTGACCTGCAGATCAGCGCCGACGGCAGCGTTTCTGCAACACATAACAGCACCGACCTCGGCAGCGTGTCCTCACCGCAACTGGGCAAAGCTGTGCTGTTGATTTATCTGGGCGACCAACCGGCCGATGACGATCTGAAACAGGGCATGCTCGGACAGGATTAAGAGGGGGAAAGAACGATGGGCCACCAGGTCGGCAGTAAAAGCAGCATTATTCCGCTGATTGATCGCCTCAACAAATACCCGGTCGGCCTGCCCGACAACGACAAGCTGCGGCAAATTCTTGGCCACCTGTTTGATGAGCAGGAAGCTTACATCGCCTCACGTTTTCCGCTGCAGGAAGCAACACTGGAAGAGGTGACCCGAGCCACCAGAATTCCCGCTGCCGAGTTGCTTCCGCAACTTGACAGAATGGCCGAAAAAGGCCTGCTGATGGACCTGCCCTACGAAGGCGAAACCTACTATCTATTGATGCCGGGGCTGATCGGTTTTTTCGAATTCAGTTTTATGAAGCTGCGCGACGACATCCCCCAGGCCGAAGTTGCCCAACTGATGGAGGAGTATTTTCATGCGAACCCACAGGGCGGGATGGCGAAAGAGTTCTTCGACAGCAAAATCCCGCTGACCCGTTCGCTGGTTTATGACGATCAGATCCCGGTCAACTCCGAAGTGACCAACTACGAAAACGCCCGGCAGATCATTGAACAGTCGAGCTACGGCGCAGTCACCATCTGCTACTGCCGACACAAAAAGCATCATCTGCAGCAGCCCTGCACCAAAGCGCCAATGGAAGATACCTGCATCGCCCTTGGCAGTGGTGCGCGTTTTCTGGTCCGGCGTGGCTTTGCCAAAGAACAGAGTAAAGAACAACTG
>CALZLE010000048.1 GCA_945788205.1 uncultured Desulfuromonadales bacterium | reverse complement strand
TATCGGTGAACGACTCGAAGAATTTGATCCACGCGAGATTCGGCGAATTCTTGTTGGTCACTATGAAGTGCGCTACGAAATTCAGAAATCGATTATTTACGTACTGAGGATGTGGCATACCCGAGAGGAACGATAGCAAGGAATTGTGCGAAATCGAGGAAATCCGAGAATCAAAAACAAGACAATATATTAGACAGTTTCCGGTAATTTTCAACGATTAGCTGAGGCTTTGCCCATCCTCTCCCTCTTCGAGTGCCGCCGAACGAGGAGATTTTCAGTCAGCAGCTCGGATGTCCGAGCGAAGCGAGTTTTCTGCCTCCTTGCTGGCTGCAAATCTCCGGAGAGAGGAAACCCCGCAGGGGCAAACGGTGGGGCGGCCTTCTTTTGATGACTTTGCTTGGCCGAGCAAGAAAAGTCATTCGCCGGGCGGGGCGAAACCCGCCGACCTTGAATCTGATTTAAGGGTTTTCAACCTTCTGCCTTCAAAACTTCCCCCACCCTCCTAAAACTATGCCCATAATCAAGTGGGCCATGCGGCATCCTGTTCAGCTTCGAGTTCATTTCATCGATATCAACATTCCCCAGACCACCTTCATCTTGGACTCTCCATTTGATAATGTTCGCCATGTCATTCATGGTCCCTAGAACACTGCGATCGCTGGACCTGGTAAACACCACTTCGTGGATTTCCTCAAGCACCTTCTCAATCTCCTCCTGACTGAAATTATCAATCCGCAAGCATCTAAAAAGATTCTGCCGGAATACCTCATCGAGCATCTTGAAATCAGGCTTTTTCAGGCCGGGAACGAGGAAGGAATACCGGGTCAGATCGTTGGTGAAAAGGGCGCATTTGCGGCGGTCCAGAATCAAGAGATTGGCGTGCCAGCAGCCGAGCGGTACGGTTGGGATGATGGCCTCTTTGTATTCCTGGCCGACTTCCTTCAACAGCTTTTGGGTGCATTGAATAGCGATCATCTCAGAACGATGCCCTCCTTCTCTTTTATTCTATCTATTTTTTTTGAATCTGTAAGCGACCTGTAATCGCTGCACTCCTAAACTCTCAGGTAACAAATCAGCCGTGAGGAAATTGATCGCGTTTTTTGGCCACTTCCGCCAACAGGAAACTTTTAAAAAAAGGGGTTCAACATGCAGAGCCATGCACAAGGGACAACAGTTTCAATGGGAGAGACATAAAAAGAAGTATTAGAGTTTCATATCACTAAGGTTGGGAGTCATATCTAAAAAAATAAATTTAATATGGAGGTAAATATGAATTCTTTTTTCAGCTTATCTCGAATAATTTTCGCGCTTGCACTAACTACCCTTATAGGCTGTACAACCGCGCGGATCGAGTACGATCGAATGACTGCTACACAGTATCCTCAGCCAGAAATAATATCTGGTGATGAAGTGAATTTGACGACAATCTACTGGCAGGGCGAGCGACTCGTTGGCGTGGATGAAGACACGACAAATATCGCAGCTTTAACGGGCCCGGCTAATCCGCTTGACCCCAATCAATATGATTACATTACCCTGGCGGAGCTCGAAACCGTTGAAACAGCAAACCGGCGAGACCCAATTGGTTCTGTCACCTTCTCCTGCGGGCCAAGTAATGCCTATACCTGTACCCGTTATCATCTCTACGGAGTTGTCGTTAATCACTATTGGGAAGGTAGCTGTGGCCTGGCCTGTCGCGACACTGGGATGTTGGGCTTAATGTACGCTGGAGCCTCCGGGGCCACAAATGATCGTTCAGCCTTTGCCAGCTTTTGGAAAAATTCCATCGTGAATTCTGATAATGGCAAATACCTGCGCTCGACCGCACATGAAGTTGGTCATGCTTTTAATCTCAATCACTGCGATGGTGATGGTTCGATGACTATCATGAACCAAACTGGAACCGTTGGTAGCACTTATAATTATGAATTTAGCGCTTCAAGTTTGGATCATCTGCAGAATCACGCTGACAACGAAGTCTGGCCCGGCCTTAGTCCTCGCGATTATGCCTGCCCGCATGCTCACTAAGGAGGATGAAAAATGACTTATAAATCACTATCATTTTTATTCGTACTTGCACTAACTAGCACCATGTTTGGTTGTACCTCACCATTACAACAAGGCCTTGACCTGGGTGACCCGGCGCCAATCGCTGAGGCTCCTGCGCCTGCCTCCTCAACTCAAGGTGAAGGCATCAAATTGGTCGCCATGCCGTTAAAGTCCTCTGTCGAGTTAGGCGAGCCCATTTATCTGGCCTTGCGTATTACGAATTTGCGCCAGGAGCCGGTAAAAATTATTGGCAGTTTAAAGCCTGGCGAAGGCCTGGTTGAAATTTATTCGATTGAACCAAGAGGAAAAAAAGTATTATTGCCCCCCTTAAGTGAAACTGATTTTAGCAGTTCAACGAACTTAAAGCCTCAGCAAACTATAGGTGACGTCTTCCCGATCTTCTTCGGTGCCAATGGTTGGTATTTTAATAAAACGGGAGAATACCGTGTCTTGGCAAAGTTAAAAATTCCGATGGAAAACGGTTTTTCGAACTTTAGTTCAGAGCCTGTTTCAATAAAAGTTGAATCATCAAAAGCCGGAAAAACGTTACTTACAAAAAAGGATGCCCGCAGCAAAATAGAGGCAGGAAAGTTCTTATTGTGGCGCAGTGGCGACCATTTGGAAGCCGGAATCGGGCATTTAACACAACTATCAGCACAGTATCCAAATTCTGCACTGTCGTCCTATATTTCTGCAGCACTTATTCAAAATTATAGTGAGCCTTTTGCCAACTATATATTAGGAAAAGTGCGGGCGCCGAACTGTGAGCAGGTAAAATCATTGTTCAGAAGGGTTAAAGCCAATGATCTCCCGGAAAATCTACTAATTGAAGGTTATATTTCCCAGGCGAAATGCCATGCTGAAAGTCAGAGTTGGCGAGAGGCGAAGAAAGCGCTTGATTCCGGTTCTAAGTTATCTTCAGGTCGACCCGAGTTTAGTGCTTATTCTCGAAGTATTGAAGAAATGCAAAAACGATTGAGTGAGTATTTTAAGTAGTAAACACCATTAAACAAACTGAGAAGGTAAAAATTATGACTTCTGATTTCAGAGAAATAGTGGACCGGGCCGGAAACTATGAATTTGATCCTAAGAAGCTGGATGCCATACCGATCACTGGAATTTTAAAAAAGTCGCCGGATCCAAAGAATTGCATCCTTGTTTTATCTAGCGAGGCGAATGGAGACCTGGTTGTCGAAATAGCAGTGGATGATGTTGTCAAGCACGAGGTTAGAAAGGGAAGAGAGTCCACCAGGGACCGCCTGACGCTCCACGTAAAACCAACCGCGATCACGACCGCAAGTCTCAAGGGAAAAGTAACCAACGCCCTCATCCCTGCGTTCATCGTAACCTCTGCATTTGGGCAGTCAGTCAGAGGACCGATTCCTTCTGTTCCCTGGAAGGAAATTGTGACTCCCTTTTCCAGGCTGGATGTCATGCTGAACCTCTTGGACGGCTTGGCTTGGACGGAGTGTCGGGCGCGCGGGAAGGCCGAATGTGAAGCGTTCCATCCCCCAGGTCCAGACCGCGATCGATGCATCACTGACAAGTACATCGAATGTGGGCCGCCCCCGAGGTTGCGCGTCGACGAGCGTGCCTTGGAGCAACTTGTGGAATTGTTTAGAGGGCCTATCCGAAGTTGAGCGGCTAGGGTCTCGGATGGTTTTTGGCGTGAATCACGAGCCAAGTCGAAATCGAGGTTATCACGACGTTCGAGTTCGATTCTCGCATATTTCTGAGAATAGCCCACATCACCAAACAATTCCCGCAAGGGCACGCGTCTTCACCACGAAGCGCCGCCGGCGCCACCTCAACCACCGCCCAACAGGGTCATCGAACGGGCCCAAAAGAAGCCGTCCTCAGCTTTCCCGCCATAGCCTTGGCGCCGGCGAACAATGGAAAACCATTTTTGCGTACTTCTTGTTGCCGCTTCCACAAAAACTGCGACGGCAGGCGGGATGCAACCCGTCATTTTGTAGGTCTGGATTTTTCGCCCCTGTCTTTCTACCCCCTGTGACGCTGCCGGAGTGAAACGGGCATTTTGGGAGACAGCCGAACAACTGTTCGAGCAAAGCGAGTTTTTGCTTGGCCCCAAAATGTCCGTACAGCGCAGGGAACCCGGTGGGCCTGTTGGGCAAGGAGCGGGGTGCGCTTTTTTTGCTTTGTTTCTTTACGCAAATAATGAAATGAAGGTGCCGAAAAGGGGCGCAACCCTTTGAACTTATTTTGTCTTTAACGTTTTTAGTCCACGATAAGAATCATTCGCCTGGCGGGGCGACTCCCGCCGAATCTGATTCCTGTTCGTCATCTTCTGAAACCATCTATTCGCTCCACTTTATGATGCGAATATGCCCACCTTCCGCCTCATACTCCCCTTTCACGTCTCTGCAAACCTCCAATTAAGGTCATAACTGACACTGCGCCCCTTGGCTTCGCGCGGCACTAGCAGGCCTTTCTCAACCAGATCGGCCAGATCCCGAAACGCAGTCGTCCGGTTGGTTTTGGTCAGGTTGCAATACTTATTGTTGTTCAGGCCTCCCTCAAATCCGTCCTCTCCAGCATCGAGTAGCTTATTAAGGGCTTTTTGCTGACGGGGGTTCAGGCTGATTTTTCTGACCTGCTGCCAGAAATGAGCTTTTCGCAGAACCCGGCCGATCAGGTCCCGCGAATTCTGCATAGACCGGCACAAACAAGCCATGAACCACTGAAGCCACTCGGTGATGTCGCCGGAACCTTGCTGCGCAGTTTGCAGCGCGTCATAGTATACGTCACGTTCTGCCATGATTTGCCCGGACAGACTGTAATAGCGCGTCGCCAGTTGTTCGTCCGCAGCCAGGGCCATCTCTGCCAAGGTTCGTCCGACCCTGCCATTACCATCGTCGAAAGGGTGCAGTGTCACTAACCAAAGATGCGCAATACCCGCCCGAAGCAGGCCATCTAGCCCTTTTGGCGGCGCGTTCCACCAACCGAGCAGCGTCTGCACTTGCTGATCAAGTTGGTCCGCTCGTGGCGCCTCATAATGGACTTTCTCTCGACCGACGGGGCCGGAAACAACCTGCATAACATCCTGGCGCCAATCGCCAGTAATGATTTTATACATCCCTGAGTAGCCGGTGGGAAAGAGTGCCGCCTGCCACCCTTTCAGCCGATCTGCGGTTAACGGGGCATCATGGTATTGTGTCGCATCAAGAAGAATATCTACAAGCCCTTCAACCGTCCGTTCTGGCTGACGTAAGCCGGCATCTGGCAACCCCAGACGTCTTGCGACTGAAGAGCGCACCTGCTGTGGATCGAGGATTTCTCCTTCGATCGCCGAAGTCTTTAGCGCCTCTTCGACCAAAACTTCGGCCTGAGCCTCTAACCGCTCCTCAAGGCCCAGAGCCTCAACCTGCGCTCGAAGCAATCCCTGCTCAAAACGGCAATGGCCATGAACTTCCAGGAGAGCAGAACTGTCCCATTGAAAGTCTGTCCAGCTAGAGTGCTGCCAAAGATATTTCCTCGTGTTCTCAACCACAATCGCTCCACTTTTAGAAGCGATTGTGCACCATAATCGCTTCATTTGCAAGCCGACTGCCTCATCAGGAAGCATTTACCAATGCCTCAGGCGGCTCACATAAACATCCGCAAATTCCTATTTTTTACCATCTCCCCTTTTCCCCATGCGAGTACCGCCCAACACAGGAGATTTTCATCTGGCAGCCCAGGGACAGATGTCTGAGCGAAGCGAGCTTTCGTATCCTTGCTAGTTGGAAATTTCCGCGGTGAGGGAACCCCGAAGGAGGCTGGTGACCCATTCGGTTAACCCGGTGAATGGGTTCTAAGAAATTTTGGCTTCCGACAAGGCGGCGAAGATGAAGGCTTAGCCAAAGCTTACGTCAAATAATCCAAACGCAGGCAGGGGTCAAAAGGATCAGAAGTAAGAGCTGTGATTAACCGAATGGTTCACCTTGTGTGGGGCGGCCTTCTTTTGATGACTTTGCTTGGCCGAGCAAGAAAGGTAAATCGCCTGGCGGGGCGGCTCCCGCCAACAATGTTTTCCATGTTTTTTACCGATAGCTTGAATTTACCAAATGGCGATCACTTCAAAACCCCTTCCTCTCTCCTCAACAAATCCAATTTGCCCCGCTCCTTCAGCGAAACTCCCAACGATGCAAATTGCCGAATACGGATCATCCTGTCTTGGGTTATACTCCCGAAAAAACAGGAGAGACATCAGTGACAGAAAAACGACAAGCCCACCGGGAAAATGGTGCTGCTAAGATGCCAATGTTCACAGAATCGGTCGCGGCAGGTTTCCCAAGTCCTGCAACCGATTACTGTGAGTCCCGACTTGATTTAAACGATCTCTGCGTAAAACACCCGGCTGCGACATATTTCGTTCGTGCGCAAGGGGACTCTATGATTGAGGCCGGAATTTTCCCGGGTGACGTGCTGGTTGTTGACCGTTCACTGACGGCCAAGCATGGTGACATCGTGATTGCTGCTTTGAATGGAGAGCTGACGGTTAAAAAGCTAGAAATGAAACCCAAATTGCGATTGGTCCCGATGAACCCCAAATACTCTGCCGTCGAGATTCCCGAGGGAACAGATATAGAAATATTCGGCGTAGCAACAACCGCCGTTCACTCGCTTAAAAATCTATGAGTTCAGTCTTTGCCCTGGTTGACTGCAATAACTTTTACGCAAGTTGTGAAAGGTTGTTCGATCCCTCCCTAAAAGCCGCCCCAATTATTGTCCTTTCAAATAACGATGGTTGCGTCGTCGCCAGGAGTCCGGAGGCGAAGGCCCTGGGAATAAAGATGGCGGTTCCGGCGTTCAAGATTGAAGGATTGATCAAACAACACGACATCAAGGTCTTTTCCTCCAATTACGCTCTTTATGGTGATATCTCGTCTAGAGTCATGGCGACCCTGGAGTCACTGGCCCCACAGATTGAGGTCTATTCAATTGATGAGGCCTTCCTCAACCTGACCGGCTTCGAGCAGATGGGATCGCTGGAAAAATATGCGCAAAAAGTTCAGCTGGCTGTCCGCCAGCATATCGGTGTTCCGGTCTGCATCGGCATGGCACCAACGAAGACATTGGCCAAGCTTGCGAACTATGCGGCGAAGAAGTATGTGGCAACTTTCGGCATCGTCGATCTGACTGCCCCACAGCGACAACGGAAGTTGATGGAGCTTACCCCCGTCGAAGAAGTTTGGGGTGTCGGGCGTAAGAGTACCGAAAAACTGAAGCGGCTCGGCATCAAAACTGTTCTGCAGTTGGCTCAGATGGATAAGACCAGAGCGCAGCGACTCTTTTCCATCGGCATGGTGAAAACGATCGAGGAGCTAAACGGCGAGGTCCGTTTCTCGCCAGAGGATAGCCCCACCTCCAAAAAGCAGCTGATGTGCTCAAGGTCCTTTGCCGACCGGATAACCGAATATGAACCGATGCGTGAAACCATCTGTGAATTTGCCTCCCGGGCCGCCGAACGCCTGAGGGGCGAAGGACAGGTCTGCAGTGTTGTGAACGTGGTTATCCGTACCAGCATGTTCAATGCAAGCGAGCCCAGCTATTCGAACTCCGCAACCGCCAGGCTCTCCACCCCGGCATCGGATACCAGAACCATCCTCAAAGCTGCAACCGACCTGTTCGATTCGATCTGGAAAGAGGGGTATCGATACGCAAAATCCGGGGTCATGCTTGGTGATTTCTGTGGCAAGGATAAAGTACAACTCGACCTGTTTAATGATTCCCCATCCCAGGACAGTAACAACAGCCTGATGACAGCTATCGATCAGATCAATCTCAGCGGTCGAGGCAAGGTCTGGTTCGGAGGGCAGAGACCGAAAGAAGACTGGTTTATGAGGCGAGAGAATCTTTCACCAGCTTACACGACGAGGTGGGAGGACTTACCGCTGGTCAAATGAGGGGTGATGAGCAAAAGGGAATTTAGTTACGAATGAAAAGGATCGATTGATTTGCCGGAGCCGGTTCGCTTTAAGAAATTCGCGAACAACCCCCAAATGGGCAAAATAATAAAGCCCGCTGTCTGTAGATAGGTAGTGACAGCGGGCTTTGGGGCCTTTCGGAGGGAACCCCACCGGGATACTCACATAATGACACATCCACGTCAACCGATATGGGGTTTAACGCGCATCCGTTTATCGATGACAGAAAACTGCTAGGAGTGGCTCCATCGTTAAGTCGCCCTGCTGTAAGCAACAACCATTCTTTTCCCAAGGCCTATTCAGAATCATGAAGTTGTGGCCAGAAAAAGCTGCCTCAGGCCTTGCGGCCGGTCCAGACTACCCGGCCGACGACCTCCAACCGGTCGGCGGTTTCTCCGGTCAACACTTCGGTCTCATAGATGGGATTGTCGCTTCGGACCACCATGGAGCCGTCAAGTTTCCGTTGAATGCGCTTTACCAGCAGGGAATCATTGGACTGGATGACGTAAATCGCATTGTCCTCCACCCGGTTGGCCCGAAGGTCGATCAGAACCAGGTCGCCATCGCTCAGGGTCGGTTCCATGCTGTCACCTTTTACGGAAATGAGTGACAGGTAATGTGCCGGGATTCCCAGGGTATACCTAACCCAGTCGGATCTGAAGGATACATAATCGACAACCTGCTCACTTACGATCATCGCCCCTCCCCTTTCCTTAGCACCAACCTCGTTGCGCGGCGGGACAATATACCCTTCAGCGGATGGATATTGTTTTTCAATCACCCCTGTCAGCAACCACCCCGGCTCGATGTCCGGAAAAACATCCAGCAGCTTGTTGAGCACCTC
>CALZLE010000047.1 GCA_945788205.1 uncultured Desulfuromonadales bacterium | reverse complement strand
TTGATTCTCGGCGGGTACTTTGTCCATTGTTACTAATCAGCCTTTGCGGAAATTGTCCTGCAGCCGTAGTGCAAAGCGGCGCAGCCATTCCAGCGCCATAAATGCGCTCATGCGTTGAACTTTAGCCCGGTCACCATTGAATTGGTAGCCTTTGACATGGACCCCTTCAGGGCTGGCCAATGCCAGAAAAACTGTCCCGACCGGTTTCTCTGCTGTGCCGCCATCTGGGCCGGCGATACCGGTGATTGATAACGCCAGATCGGTCCCAGTTGCGTGGCGCAAGCCGATCGCCATGGCCCGGGCACATTGTTCGCTGACGGCGCCATGCTGTTGAAGAAGAGGGCGCGGCACCTGCAGCCAGTCCAGTTTTGCCGAATCGGCATACGTGACCGCGGCCCGTTCGAGAAAGGCAGACGCACCCGGCTGACTGGTCAGCATACTGGCGATCATGCCGCCAGTACAGGATTCGGCCAGTGAGAGAGACAGGTTGGCGTTGATCAGCAGACGGCCGACATTTCCTTCCGGAGTTTCCTGACCGCGCGCCATAATGTGTTCGCCCAACTCCAGTTGCAGCAGTGCCTCGGCCTGATCCAGCTTTTGGTCCGCATCCTCCCCATCAGCCCGTAGTTTGACCAGCACCAGCGGATAGTCGAGGGCGAAGGCGACTTCGACCCCTTCTGGTAGTTTCTGGTACGGGATCAGCGCATCAATTTTCGGCTCTGGCAGACCGAACAGTTTAAAGCTACGCTGCTGACGGGCAGCCGAAGGTGGGTGAAGCTGCTGCAAACTTGGCAGGACCGTTTTTTCAAACATCGCCTGCATTTCATTCGGTACCCCCGGGAGGAAAAAAAGTTCGCAGGCACCGTGCTGCAGTCGAAATCCCGGAGCAGTTCCGAGTGGATTCTGGATCGGCCGAGCGTTGATCGGCAGGAGAGCCTGACGCTCGTTTGAAGGCTCCATCTGTCGATTGCGGCTGCGGAACCAGCTGTGAACCATCTCCAGAGCCTGTTCGTTAATTGCCAACCGTTGGCCGGTTGCTCGAGCTGCTGCGCGGGCGGTCAAATCATCACCGGTCGAACCGAGTCCCCCGGTGATAATCACCACCTGCACATGTTGAGTGAGATAGCTCAGCGCCGCTTCGATCTCTTTTTCCTGATCGGGGACCGACAGCGAACAGCGCAGCCGATAGCCGTAGTGAGACAACGCTGTGGCGATGGTGCCAGTATTTGTGTCGGCCAGCTCGCCGTTAAGTAGCTCGTCGCCAGTGGTCAGTACGGCAATGTCGAAAGCTTTCATGGAATGCTCCAGATTACTGCGCATCAGCTGAAAATTGCCAGACAGATACGGAGTGCGATGGCAGCGTAAACTCCAGCGACCAGGTCATCGAGGGTGACGCCAATGCCGTTTTTCATCTCCCGGTCAAACCAATCGGCCGGACGCGGTTTGACGATGTCGAACAGCCGAAACCAGAGAAAGCCGAGGATCGCTGTTGGCCACGAAAAGGGCAGAAACATCACCGTGACCAGATAGCCAGCCAGCTCATCGATGACAATTCGTCCGTCGTCCGCTTCACCGTAGATTTTTCCCGCTTCATCGCAAACCCAGAAACTTAAGAAGCAGATCGCCACCAGGGTCAACAGTTGCAGCGGCCAGCTGAAGCAGGACAGATAGTAGAAAAAGGGGATGCCCATCAGGGTGCCAAAGGTTCCCGATGCGACCGGCGCGTAGCCGAGACCGGCATTGCTGGCCAGCCCAAGGATCAGTGAGCGTTGTGGTTCCCGGGGTTGTGTTTGATCGGTCATTCTTGCTCCTCTTGTGGCTCCAGTTGCAATATCCGGTAAGCGGTTTCTTCAACCAGCCGATAGATCTGCCGGAGGGGTCGGCCACTGGTTTTAGCCAGTTTGCGACAGTCATCATATTCCGCACTCAAGCGCAGAAACTGATCGCCATCATAAAGTAATTTGACCCGTGCGGTGCCGATTTCTGTTTCGATCGCTGCGCTGCGGCGGATCAGTTTGAAGCGTTGACAGGGCGAGGTTCGAACGCCGATGGCGCTGCTTTCGCGCATAATCAGATTGGCGAGTTGGGCAGCCAGCTCCGGTTCGCAGACGACGGTCAGGCGTGCTCCAGGGCGGTTCTTTTTCATCTGCAGGGGCGAGTATCCAGCATCAAGAGCGCCTGCATCGAGGAGCTGTTCCAGTAAAAAGCCAAGTTGTTCCGGGGTGGAGTCGTCAATGTGGGTTTCCAGCACCTGCACCTTGTCAGTTTGAGCTGGGTCCACACTGTTCGTTTCACCGAGGATGCCGCGCAGCAAGTTGGGTCGATCCTCCAATTGCCAGCCGCCGACTCCGTAGCCGGTGCGGTCGATGGTCAGCTCCGGCAGTGGGCCGATCTCGGCCAATTCGGCAACGAGTACTGCGCCGGTCGGAGTGACCAATTCTTTATCGCTGTTGCTGTCGACAATCGGTAGGCCCTGCAGCAGTTCCAGAACCGCCGGAGCCGGGAGTGGCAGCGCGCCGTGGGCACATTTGCTCATGCCCCGTGAGAGTGGCAGGGGGGCAGAAATCACTTTTTCGATGCCGAGCAGGTGCAGGCCGATGGCCGCGCCGGTCAGGTCGACGATGGCGTCGATGGCACCGACTTCGTGAAAGTGAACTTCATCGATATCGATGCCGTGTACCTTGGCTTCGGCTTCGCCGAGACGGCGGAAGAATCTGCGGGCAAGTTTTTTTGCTTTTGCGGCCAGTTCGCTGTCGGCGAGCATTTGGTCGATGCTGCTCCAACTGCGATGATGGTGGGTTTCTTCTGTGATGACTTGTAGTCGACAGCCTTCGATGCCGTGACGCTGTTCCCGGTCGACTTGCAGCTGATAGCCTTCTAGTGGCAGTTTGGCCAGTTCGGTTTTCAGCCGTGGTAGTGGTAGGCCGAGGTCGAGTAATAGGCCTAGGAACATATCGCCGGAGATGCCGGAGAAGGTGTCGAGGTAGAGGGTACGCATACTTGTTGTGTTATCCTTTTGAAAAATCAACCTTCACGATTAATCCGATTCGCCGCAAACGCCGCCCCAAACCCATTATCGATATTCACCACCGTCACCCCGCTGGCGCAGGAATTAAGCATACCTAGTAGCGCAGCAATCCCGCCAAAGGCAGCACCATAACCAACCGACGTTGGTACCGCAATCACCGGTGCAGCGACCAGTCCGCCGACCACCGAGGGGAGCGCACCCTCCATTCCGGCGACGACGATTATGACCGCCGCTTTTTGTAATTGCTCGCCCTTGGCCAGCAGGCGGTGAATCCCGGCGACCCCGACGTCGATTAACTCTTCAACCTCATTGCCGAGCATCCGCGCTGTGACTGTTGCTTCGCGGGCAACCGGGATGTCGGAGGTGCCGGCGCAGACCACCAATACTTTGCCTTTGCCGGTGGCTTCAATCTTCTGCTGCACCAGACAGAAGGTGCGGGCATCGACATCATATTCCGCTTCCGGAAACTGGCTGCAGAGGGCGGTTGCTTTTTCTTCGTTAAGCCGGGTGACCAGAATGTTGCTGCCGTTACGCTGCATGGCAGCGAGGATGGTCTTTAACTGTTCCAAACTTTTGCTTTCGCCGAGGACGATTTCCGGAACTCCTTGGCGTAGCTCGCGGTGATGGTCGATCTGTGCCACTCCGAGGTCTTCGAAAGGGAGTTTTTTCAGCTGGTCAACGCCGTCAGAGACGCTGATCTGGCCATCGGCTAAAGATTGCAGTAAGCGGGTCAGTTCTTTGCTGTTCAAGTTTTTATCCTTAAAGGCCGAGATCGTCAGCAATGCCCTGCATCGCAGTGAGGCAGAGGTCGCAGAAATCGGGAATTGGGATATCGATCAGTTCACATTCGGCGATAATTGCGCGATTGGCTCCGGCGGCGAACAGTTTTTCTTTGTAGCGCTTGCGCACCGATTTCGGTTTGACGCTGGCCAGTTTTTTGTCTGGATAAACCAGTGCGCTGGCGATGATCAGACCGGTGATGGTTTCCCCGGCGGCCAAGGCGTGATGGAAGCGTTCGCTCCGCTTGTCGCCGTGGGCCTCTTCATTGTGCATCCGGATCGCCTCGATGATTTCCTCGCTAACCCCCTCTTCGCGAAGGATCCGCACTGTTTCGTGGGTGTGGCGGGACAGATCGTCGAGGGTCAGTTCGACATCGAGATCGTGCAGCAGGCCGGTTAGGCCCCAGAGTTCGACATCTTCATCAAAATGCGCAGCCAGGGCCCGCATGACCGCTTCGCTGGCGAGGCAGTGCTTGATCAGATTCGGATTGCTCAGATGTTGGTTGAGTAATTCCAGCGCCCGGTCGCGGCTAATTCCGTAGCTCATCAGGGTTTTCTCCTCTTTCTGACAGGTCTGTAAGCATAGCAAAAAAGCTGCTGCTGCCATAGGGTCATTCAGGATTTTGTCAGAATCAAATTTTATACTCCGGCGAAGCCTTTTTAATGGCAATCATTGTTTGGCAATTTACTCAAAGTGAGGGGGGTCTTATGCGAGTTGTTGTTCTGTGTTTGTGCTTGTTGTTGTTTGGGGTGCCGGCAGTCTTCAGTTTGCCGGTCGAGTTTGATTTTTCGTCAAGTGGTGTCAGTTCGCAATATTCTGCAGGAGGTTTGACGCTTGATGTCACGGCCGATTCACTTGGAGCCACCGGTGGGACTGTGACTTGGGTAAACTCCTATGGTCTCGGGGTCAAAGCGACAGGCAAAAACGATTCGAGCGGGACCTTGGATGGTTCCGGTAGCGATGATGTTCTCAACTTTGCTTTTTCTGAGGATGTCTTTCTCCAGGAAGTTGTTTTTTCCCGCGTCGGGAGTAAAGATGAAGTGCGGCTGCTGGTCGACGGCGTCAACCTTTTTGACACCTTTATCGACACCAGCCTGCTGGTATCGAGTCGCGTCACTTACAATTTCTTACCAGAGAATTTTTTTGGCTCAACATTTAGTCTGATGGCTATCGATAGCGATGACTCTTTCCGAGTTCAGTCTTTCACAGTGAATACCGTTGACACACCGGTTCCCGCGCCCGAGCCGGCCACTTGGCTGCTCTTTGGTACGGCATTGGGTGGCCTTTTTTTATGGCGTAAAAGATCGGCAAGCTGAACCGACTTGGTTGACTGCTGATAGCGGTCGCGGTAGTTTCGTGCATCAATATTTCTGGAGGATGCATGAGCGAAGAATTAGAAAATGATCTGCCGTTGAGCCGGACAAAGAAGAAACAACAAGCCAAAGAAATTGAACAGTTGGCTGAGCAGTTGGCTTCGATGACAGATAAGGCATTTAAGCAGCTGAGCATGTCTGAAGAGATCCTTTACGAGGCGAGCTTGGCTCGTTCGACCAAAGGGCGCGGATCACATAAACGACAAATTAAGCATTTGGCTGGTCAGCTCCGCAAACAGACGGATGAACTCCGGCAGCTGCAGGAGCAGTTACAGGGGCTGGATCAGGTCTCTCGCAGCGAGAAAAAAGAGTTTCACCAGCTGGAAAAACTGCGTGACCGGTTGTGCGATGCCAGCAGCTTTGATGATGCGTTTAACGAAATGCTGAATCTCTATCCGCAGATTGATCGAAAGGTCATCTCCCGGCTGGCTCGCTCGGTTCATCAGCATGCAGATAAGCGCGCATTCCGAGAGATATTCAAGCGTTTGCGAGATTTTCACGAGGGTGAGTAATCTCAGCAAGGACTTCAACTCATAAAAAATAAAAATACAAAAAGCCGCTGTCTCTCTTTGAG
>CALZLE010000046.1 GCA_945788205.1 uncultured Desulfuromonadales bacterium | reverse complement strand
GTCGGGATTGCCCGCAAGAAAAGGCCGCGGCACTGAGTAAAACCAAAGAACGGACCCTCACCCAGCGGGGAGTCTTATACGTCGGCTACCCCTGCAATATCCGCTGCGTCTTCTGTTATTACACCTACACCACCGGGGCAAAGTGGCACTCGCTCGAAGAGTGTATGCATGATGCCGATGTTTATCGTCAGCAGTATGGGAACCAGTGTGTCGATATCACTGGCGGCGAACCGACGGTATATCCCCAGATTCAACAATTGGTCGAGCATTGCAGCAGCATCGGCCTGCGGCCGTCGATCATCACCAATACCCTGGCGCTGGAAAAAATGGAGCTCCTGAAAAGCCTGCGCGATGGTGGTGTTTACGACTTTCTCTGCTCGATTCACGCCCTGGATAAAACCTATGATTTTATTACCGACCGACCCGGCGCCTGGACAAAACTGACCCAAGCGATAGAGAACATCGGCCAGATCGATATGAAGTGGCGCACCAACTGTACGATGACTGCGCTGAACATGCACCAGCTTAAAAAAATCGCCGAGTTTTCCTACCAGAACGGGTCCCGGGCAATCAACTTCATCAGCTACAACCCATTCTACGAATGGGCGACGAAGATGGACATCGACTTTCAAGCCAAACACTCGGAGATTGCTCCCCACCTTATCGAAGCGCTCGATTACTGCGACCAGGTCGGCCTTGAGGCCAACGTTCGCTATTTCCCCTTCTGTGCAATGAAGGGGCATGAAGACAAAAGCTACAACTACTCGCAGCTCAGTTACGACCATCACGAATGGGATTTCAGTAGCTGGTACACGGAAGAAACCAACAATCCGTCGACCAAGATGCCCATGTCATTGGTCAATATGGCCGCCGACAAAGCGCAACTGCATTACTTCATTGCCCAAAGAACCCGCGCCTACGGCTATGCAGAGAACCATCATTGTTCAAGTTGTGCCATGCGTTTGATCTGCGACGGCTATACCAACCAGTACGCGCAACGCTTTGGTTTTGAGGAAATGCATCCCTACCCTGGGGAACTGATTGCCGATCCGACAACCTTCATCAAGCGCCAGTCAAAAGTCATTGATCTTGACTAGCAGCATGGTCGCACAATCGGCACCTTCGCGACCTCAGGGACGCGAGGTCCGCGAAAAAACTTGTCACAATCAGTAAACAGACAGAATCCTCCCAAGGATCTGATTGGAGAGACCGATATGAAAATTCTCTTTGTCTACCCCGGCATCGCCTCCATCGGCTTTAACTGCGTCGCCCCAGGTATCGGCGATGGAGACCTGGCCGCCTTTGCGGTTCCCAACGCCCTCGGTTACCTGGCCGCCGTACTGGAAGAGGCCGGTTTCGAAACCGATGCTATCGACCTGCGGTTTCTCAAAGGCTGGGAAGATGTCGAAGAGCAGATCGCCAGCAGCAACGCCCAACTGGTAGCGATCAGTACCCTCACGCCCAATGTCAACTACGCCATTGAAGTGGCAAAAATCGCCAAAGCCCAAGACAAAACCGTGGTTGTCGGCGGCGTCCACGCCACCATCCGCCCAGAGGATTTTGTTAAATCGGGGGTCTTTGATCATGTTGTCATCGGCGAGGGGGAACTCTCGCTGCTGCAGCTCGTACAGGATCTGGAGGCCGGCAAAGAGCGGGAGCAGATCATTCAACCGCAACCTCCGAAGGACCTGAATAGCTTCCCCATCCCGAAAGATTTTCCGATGTATGCAGACCGTTACCGTTCCTTCTGCGCTTTCGAGCTCGGACGGGGCTGTTTCGGCAAATGCACCTATTGTATTTCCTGGTCGGAGAAACTTTACGGCAGCAAATTAAAGCAACGCTCGATCGATTGCCTGTTGGAAGCGGTCAAATATTACAAAGAAAAGTACGATTTTAAAGACCTGACCCTCGAAGACGTTAACGCCACCAACCGCATAAGAGAATTCATCGATTTTTGCGAGCGAGGGTCGAAACTTTGCCCCGATGTTCGCTTGACGATCAGCAGCCGGGTCGATTCTTTTAACGAGGAGGTCGCCAAAGCGATGAGCCTCTGGCACAAAGCGATCGTCTGGTTCGGATTTGAGACCACCTCGCCACGGATGCTGGAATTTTTGAATAAGGAAGTGCAGACCGAGCAGAACTACAAGGCGGTTGAACTCTGCCGTAAATACGGCTTGGAAGTTGGTGTCAATGTTCTCACCGGGGTTCCGACCGAGACCGATGAAGACATCCAGATGACCTATGAATTTGTCAAAGAAATTAAGCCCGACATGATGTATTACAACGTCCTGTCCCCCTTTCCCGGCACCCCGATTCACGATTACTGTCTCGAGAATCAATTGATCGACCCGCAAATCCCCTGGGAACGCTACGAGGTCACCCAGGTTATCGAACACGGTATCATCAAAGGGGTCGACTATGACCGCGCCAGAGCCTGGCAGCCGAAGTTTCTCGCCCACTGCAAAGACCATGATCCGCTGGGCCTGGGAATCTGGCTGGAAAAGGTGAATGATTTTCCGCAGGCACTGCGGGAGTACGAAAAAGCCCTTGAGCGGCGCCCAAACGACCCGAAAGTCCTCTACTATCTGGCATCTTTGCTGAAGCGCAGTAATCGCCAGCAAGAAGCGCTAGAGTATTTCAATAAAATGGGTCAATGCCGTCCTGATCCCAGCATTCCTTACCTCTACGGCAGTCGACATTTTCACTGCGGCGAGATCTATCTCGCGGCAGGGGACAAAGAGCAAGCCAAGGAGTCCTTCAGACAATGCATATTAATTATCCCTGGGCATAACAAGGCGAAAGAGTATCTGCGGACCGATTTGCACTGAGCACCCAACTGCTCGTAATTCACCGAAGCTACCAGCACACTAACATCGCGACTGAAATGACGGACAAATCATGAAAAAGGACACTCTTTTAGCGCTCTGCTCCCCGGATATCAACCGTCGCATCGCCCGCATGGCGATTAACTCCATCAAGACCACCAATCTGGATCGGGCGGAACTGATGGTCATCGACAACGCTTACGATAAGACTTTCAGCCATCCTGTCACCATGAACAAACTGCTGGGCCTTGCCCGTAAGCGGGGCATGAACCTGGTCTTTCTTGATGACGACGTTGAAATCTACCAGAGCGACTGGCTGGATCGCCTCTACCAGGTGGCGGAAGATCTGGACGCCGATATCGTCAGCTGTGCTCAGACCTACCCAAACGGTCACATCAACAGTATCGGTGAAATTGTCTATCCGGACGGCACCAACGAGATTATGGAAGACTACATCCATGATCCACAATGGGTCATCAACCAGGCCACCTACACCCCGACTCTTTGTAGTGCACTGAAGCTGGTCAGAAACTGCCACCGTTATCATATCGACACGAACTACAAGAAGTACAAACAGGATATGGATATCTGCATGCAGGCCTGGCAGCAAGGGCAAAAAGTCGCGCTTGCTCTCGACCTGAAAATTATCCACAACCGGGGATTTACTGGGGGGACCAATCCAAATTTCCAATCGACCCTCAGT
>CALZLE010000045.1 GCA_945788205.1 uncultured Desulfuromonadales bacterium | reverse complement strand
GTACCTGAGAACTTTGGCCGACATGGAAAACCTGCGTAAGCGGACCCAACGGGAAAAAGAAGAGCTGGCCAAATTTGCCAACGAAAATATTCTCCGTGAGGTTTTGCCGGTCATCGACAATCTGGAGCGGGCTGTTGAACACGCCGAGCAGGCCGAAATGGGTGAAACCGGAACCGGGCTGCTGGAAGGGGTGCAGATGACCCTTGGGCAGTTTGGTCAGGTCTTGGATCGCTTCGGCGTCAAGCCGGTTGAGTCCCTCGGTCAACCTTTTGATCCGGCATTGCATCAGGCCATGGGTCAATTTGAAACCGAAGAGTATCCGGCCAATGTTGTCGCGCAACAGATGCAAAAAGGTTATCAGCTCAATGAGCGATTACTGCGTCCGGCGATGGTTATGGTCGCTAAGACCCCGGTTGTCGCTGAACCGGAAGAAGATAATAATCAATCAACAGAAACAGACGAGAATTAATCGATCTGCTTTTAGACATTAATCCAGAAGGAGGATATAGATATGGGTAAAGTTATTGGAATCGACTTGGGAACCACCAACTCCTGCGTCGCAGTTATGGAGGGTGGTGAGCCAGTTGTTATTGCCAACTCGGAAGGTTCACGCACCACCCCGTCAATGGTTGCTTTCACCGAAAGTGGTGAGCGTCTGACCGGCCAGCAGGCCAAGCGTCAGGCAGTGACCAATCCAGAGAACACACTGTTCGCTATCAAACGTCTGATCGGCCGCAAGTTCAATACTGAGCCGGTGCAGAAGGATATCGAAATCAGCCCGTTTAAAATCATTGAGGCTGAAAATGGAGATGCCTGGGTCGAGGCACGTGACAAGCAGTACAGCTCTCCGGAAATCTCGGCGATGATTCTGCAGAAGATGCGGCAGACCGCTGAAGATTATCTCGGCGAGGCCGTCACCGATGCGGTTATTACCGTACCGGCCTACTTCAACGATTCCCAGCGTCAGGCAACCAAAGATGCCGGTAAGATCTCCGGTCTCAATGTTCTGCGGATCATCAACGAGCCGACTGCCGCATCGCTGGCTTACGGTCTCGACAAGAAAAACGAGATGACCATCGCTGTTTTTGACTTGGGCGGCGGGACCTTCGACGTTTCGATCCTCGATCTGGGTGATGGTGTTTTCGAGGTCAAGTCGACTAACGGTGACACCTTCCTCGGCGGTGAAGACTTCGATCAGAAGATCATCGATTATGTCGCCGACGAGTTCAAAAAAGATCAGGGCATCGACCTGCGTGGCGACAAGATGGCGCTGCAGCGTCTGAAAGAGGCTGCCGAGAAAGCCAAGTGTGAGCTTTCCAGCTCGATGGAAACCGACGTTAACCTGCCGTTTATCACTGCAGATCAGTCGGGTCCGAAACACCTTAATATCAAGCTCTCCCGTGCCAAGCTGGAAAGCATCTGTGCCGAGCTGATCGACCGTCTGGTCGCTCCATGTCAGACCGCGCTGAAGGATGCCGGGCTGGCTGCCAGCGAAATCGACGAGATTGTCCTGGTCGGTGGAATGATTCGGATGCCAGCAGTACAGGAAAAAGTCAAAGAGATTTTCGGCAAAGAACCGAGCAAAGGGGTTAACCCGGACGAAGTTGTCGCGATCGGCGCTGCTATCCAGGGTGGAGTTCTGACCGGCGACGTTAAAGACGTGCTGCTGCTCGACGTGACTCCGCTGTCCCTCGGTATCGAAACCCTCGGTGGCGTTATGACCAAGCTGATCGAGAAGAACACCACCGTGCCGTGCAAGAAGAGCCAGGTGTTTTCCACTGCTGCTGACAATCAGCCGGCCGTTTCGGTCCATGTTCTGCAGGGTGAGCGGGAAATGGCTGCCGATAATAAAACCATCGGTAACTTTGAGCTGGTCGGGATTCCCGCAGCACCTCGCGGTGTCCCGCAGATCGAGGTTACTTTCGACATTGATGCCAACGGTATTCTGCACGTCGGCGCCAAAGATCTTGGCACCGGCAAAGAGCAGTCGATCCAGATTACGGCTTCGAGCGGTCTGTCTGACGAAGAAATCAACCGCATGGTTCAGGAAGCTGAATCCCATGCCGGAGAAGATCAGAAGAAGCGCGAGTTGATCGAAGCCAAAAACCAGGCCGATGGCTTGGCTTACACGACCGAAAAATCACTTGCCGAGCACAGCGAAAAAATTGACAGTGCTACCAAGACCCAGATTGAAGAAGCTCTGGCTGCGCTGAAAACTGCAATGGAGAGTGATGATCCGGAAGATATCAAAGCCAAGAGTGAAGCTTTGGCGCAAGCCTCTCACAAGCTGGCGGAAATGATGTACGCTCAAGCACAGGAAGAAGGCGATGCGGCCGGTGGTGCAGATGCCGAAGCCGGTTCCGCAGATGATGATGTGGTCGACGCAGAGTTTGAAGACGTCGACGACAAGGACAAGAAATAAATCGTATCAAGTGACAGGTCGCCGATCCGTTTTAATGGTCGGCGACCTGCTTTTTTTTCAGGATAATCATTTTGTCAAAACGCGACTACTACGAGATTCTCGGGGTTAACAAGAACGCCAGCGAGACAGAGATCAAAAAAGCCTACCGACGGCTGGCGATTAAATTTCATCCCGACAAAAACCCCGGAGACAAAGAGGCTGAAGCTCAGTTTAAAGAGCTCTCCGAGGCCTATGCGGTGTTGTCTGATTCGCAGAAAAGGGCCACTTACGATCAGTTCGGTCATGCCGGAATGAACGGTGCCGGAGGGTTCTCTGGCGGCGGGTTCGATTTTGGCGGGACACCCTTCGAAGACATCTTTGGTGACATTTTCGGTGATATCTTCGGTGGTGGCGGCCGGCGCAGTAGTCGTGGGCAGCGTGGCGATGACCTGCGTTACAACCTGACGATCGATTTTGAAGAGGCAGCTTTCGGTACGGAAAAGAAATTACAGTTGCCTCGTAGCCAGCGGTGTGAGCCCTGTTCCGGGTCCGGTGCACGTCAGGGAACCGAAGCGCAGACCTGTGATACCTGTCGCGGAGCTGGGCAGGTTCGCTATCAGCAGGGTTTCTTCACCATGACCCGGCCATGTCCCGATTGTCATGGAGATGGCAAAATTATCGCTGATCCTTGCCCTGAATGTCGTGGCAGTGGACTGGTCAAGCAGAAGCGCTCGCTGTCACTAAAGGTGCCAGCTGGGGTGGAAACCGGTAGTCGTCTGAAGTTGACCGGTGAAGGCGAAACCGGTGCCAACGGTGGCCCTCCGGGCGACCTTTACGTGGTGATCAGTGTCGCAGAGCATTCGATTTTCAAACGGGACGGGCAGGATGTGATCTGCGAGGTGCCGATCTCATTCGTACAGGCGGCGCTCGGTTGCGATTTGGAAGTTCCGACTTTGGAAGGGAAATTAACCCTTAAAGTGCCTGCCGGAACCCAGACTGGTAAAGTTTTCAAACTGTCTGGTAAAGGAATTGTTTCTTTGCAGGGCTATGGTCGTGGCGATCAGCTGGTGGTCCTGCGGGTTGAGGTACCGACCAAGCTCAATGCACGGCAGAAAGAACTGCTCGAAACCTTTGCCGCAGAAGGTGGAGAAGATATTCATCCCCAAGGCCGGGGGTTTTTTGATAAGATGAAGGAACTGTTCGACTAACCTTGTCTTTTCCCTGCCAATAATATGGATTGCGAATGAAGCGGATTGCCTGTCTGGTTCTGTTGTCTGCACTTTTGTCAGTGCTTCCAGTGACTCTGCCCTCGTCCGCGACCGCAGCTGAGTTTGCTCCTGAGTTTGAAAAAGGTCAGCAGCTCTATCAGTCGGGAGATACGCAACGCGCACTGTCGATGTTGCGTACGTTCGTCCAGCGTTATCCCGGGCACCGCTATTCCCCCCAAGCTCATACCCTGATCGGCCGGATCTATTCGGAGCAGAAGCGCTGTTCGGATGCGTTGCTCTATCTGGAACGGGTCCCGCTACATTTGCAGAGTCCGGAAGCGCGGCTCTTGAAGGGTTATTGTCTCGTCCAGACGGGTGATTACGCAGCTGGCCATGCGCAATTGTTGCCATTGCTGGACGCATCTTTCCGTCCCGCCGATGCTCAGCTATTGCTGCTGGCACTTGCAGACAGTAAGATTTATTTGCAGCAACCTTTGGAGGCGCTGGTTTTTCTGCAAAAAGTCCTGCCTCTGGTCAGTAATCCTGCCCGCTTGTTGGAGCGTGCCCATAGTCTGTTGCAGAATCGGCTGAACGATATTGAGCTGGAAGAAGCTGCTTTTATGTGGCAGGGAACAGCGATTGGACAAGATGCCAGACTACAATTAGCGCGCCGGGCATTGGGACAGCAACGACAGGATAAAGCTCAGCGATTGTTGCAGATGGTTTTGGCCTCTCCGGTCACCTTCCCTTACTGGCAAGAAGCAGAAATGCTGTTGCAGCGTACCAGTATCGACAGCTGGTTTAATCGCGATAGCATCGGTGTTCTGCTCCCGCTCAGTGGCCGTTACGCTTCTTATGGCGAACTGGTGAAAAAGGGACTGGAACTGGCGGTGCAGGAGCACAATCAGACCCGCCTGCCGATTCAGTTGATTTACCGTGATACCGCTGCTGAAGGCGTGAACACCAGCCAGCTGGTGAGCAATTTGACCGATGCTGACAAGGTCATGGCGATTGTCGGTCCGATGCTTGGGGCAACGTCCGAGGAAGCAGCCACCCGCGCTCAATTGGAAATGGTTCCCTTGTTGTCCCTTTCGCAGCGTGCCGGATTGCCGCAGCGGGGCGATTATGTTTTCCGTGATTCGTTGACCGCAGCACAGCAAGTTCAGAGCCTGGCTCGTTACGCGATCGATACCCAGCATATTTCCTATTCGGTTCTCCATCCGGATAACCGTCTCGGTGAGGAAATGACCCGCCTGTTTGTCGATGAAGTCAGACGGCACGGTGGTGAAGTTATCGATATTGTCAGCTACCCAGAGGATGTGACCGATTTCCGCAAGCAAATTCAAGCCTTGTTGTGGGAAGACCATGTGGTTGAGCCGCCGCCAAAGCCGGTCGATCCAGAAGCTGTAGAGCCGGAAGAAGAGGAAGAACCGCTTGAACTGGAATATCCGCTGGCGCCTTTCCATGCCCTGTTTATCCCCGATTATGCCGAGCGGGTTGCATTGCTGGCACCACAGCTGAAGTTTTACGGGATAAAAGATGTCACCCTTTTAGGGATTAACGGCTGGAATTCACCAGAGCTGGTTGAGCGGGCCGGACGTTTTCTGGATCAAGCTGTTTTTGTCGATGGTTTCTTCAGTACGAGTCGGCAGCCGGAGGTAAAGCGATTTGTCGAACTCTACCGGAAGGCCTACCAGGAGGAGCCGACGATTCTCAGTGCTCAGGCCTTCGATGCAGCAAATATGCTATTGCAGGCGATGGATGATCCGAACGTGCAGAATCGTGACGATTTGCGACAAAAGCTGGCGGGGTTACGCGGCTTCCGTGGCGTTGCTGGAACTGTCGGTTTTGATGCTTTGGGGGAGGCGATCAAAATTCCCTATCTGCTCGAGGTCAAGCGGCGCAAAATTGTTGAAGTCCGCTAACTTTCGTTCGTCGGTGGTTTGTCTTCCGCCAACTTATTGAGCAGTTTCTCCGAAGAATATTGTTCGACCAACACTTCAAACTGCTTGGTCAGCTGATTTAAAAACTTCAGCTGGCCAGTGCCGATGTTGTAATACCAGCCGTGAATCATCAGCTTGCCCTGAGACATTCGCTCTTTGACCCATGGGAAGCTCTGCAGGTTGTTCAGCGAAATCTGGATCGCCTCCTTCTCGCAGGCGTGAGCCTGTTCTTCCGGGGGCTCATCCGGCATTTCTTTGAGAATTTTGTCGCGGGCCGGGGCGGCAATATTAACCCATTTGCCAATAAATTCACCGACGCTGCTGCCGTCCGCCATACCCATCAGGCCGTTGATTCCGCCGCACTGCGAGTGACCCATAATGATGATGTGTTCCACTTCCAGAAAGCAGACCGCGTACTCCAGTGCCGAGCTGACACCGTGGAAGCCACCACCGGGCTCGTAAGGCGGCACCAGGTTGGCGACATTGCGGATCATGAACAGGTCGCCGGGAGCGCAGTCGGTCAGCAGGGCCGGATCGACTCGCGAATCGCTGCAGCCGATCAGCAGGGCCAGCGGCTTCTGTCCACGACTAAGTTCATCGGCCAGCTTCGGGTTGTCACCGAAATGCTGTTGTTGGAAACGGGAAACACCATCAATAAATTTAGAAATATCTGGCATCGACTTGCTCTCACAGGTTCGGGTTAAAAAACGGCATTCTAGCATAGGACTTTGACGGGCGAAAAAAAAATGGCGTCCCGTCGGGCAACGGGACGCAAATTGGAGAGACATAAAGTGGAGTTGCAAGAAGCTTAGGTTATTAATTTTCGTAGCATCTCCGAGAAGATGTATAACGTCAGCGAACTGTTTAGGTCAAGAAAAAATTTATTAGAGGTAAAGTTTTTTACTTCTGGTAAAAATTAAACGTTAAGTGATTACCAAACAGCGTTCTCCGCGGGAGACTCGATTGTTCGTGGCACGGTGCAGTGCTTTCTGCTAAGATGCGGGACTTTAATAGCGCTAAACAGGTGATAAAAAATCTTCAAGATAAGAGGGTTATGATGTCGAGCAGTTTTGGAACTCTATTTAAAATCTCAACCTTTGGCGAGTCCCACTGTGCCGGTGTCGGTGTGGTCGTCGATGGTGTCCCCTCACGGCTGGAGCTGAGTGAAGCCGATATTCAGGTTCAACTTGATCGTCGCCGCCCGGGAGGCAATAAGCTTGGTACCGAGCGTAACGAAGCTGATCAGGTGCAGATTCTTTCCGGGGTCGAAAACGGCCTGACCCTCGGCAGCCCCATCGGCATGCTGGTTAAAAACAAGGATCAACGGCCCGGGGATTACGGCTCCATGAGCGAGGTTCCGCGGCCTTCCCACGCCGATTACACCTACCGGGCCAAGTACGGTATTCATGCGTCCAGCGGTGGCGGCCGTTCCAGTGCCCGCGAAACAATTGGTCGGGTTGCTGCCGGTGCTATTGCCGAAAAGTTTCTGCTTGAAAACTACGGTATTGAAATCGTTGCCTGGGTCAGCTCTGTCGGCCATCAGGATGCTGGTGAAATCGATCTGGCAACGATGACCCGTGAGCAGGTTGACGCCAGTGATGTCCGCTGTCCTGATCGTGTTGCCGCGGAAAAAATGACGGCAGAAATTGTTGCTGCGCGAGCCGATAAAGATTCAGTCGGTGGTGTGGTGACATGCGTCTGTCGCAATCTTCCGGCGGGATTGGGGGAACCGGCTTTTGATCGGTTAGAGGCCAAGTTGGCTCATGCGATGTTGTCTATTCCGGCGACGAAAGGTTTTGAGATTGGCTCCGGTTTCGCTGGTGCACGGATGCGCGGCTCACTTCACAATGACCCCTATGTGCAAAAAGGGGATCGCCTCGGAACATCAACGAATCGAAGTGGTGGTGTTCAGGGCGGAATTTCCAACGGCGAGCCGGTTTATTTCCGGGTTGCGTTCAAACCACCAGCGACCATTGGGCAGGAACAGAAAACGGTCGATTATGCCGGCAACGAAACCATCCTGGCCGCCAAGGGTCGGCACGACCCCTGTGTTGTCCCGCGGGCGGTACCCATTGTTGAGACCATGGCGGCGCTGGTTTTGGCAGATTTAATCCAGATCCAAAAAATGCGTGCTTAAGGCTATATTTGAGCTTGAAAGAGAAAAGCCGTTCCAGTTATGGAGCGGCTTTTTGTTTTTGTCCGTGGCACCGATACTGGAAATGTGAAATAATTTAGGTTCGATTTGTTTTTAAACCGCCAAAGGAGTCAATTTTGATGCGAAACTTATTGCTGGTGATTTTATTTTTGCTGTTCAGCGCTTCTCAGTTGTTAGCCGCCAATCAGGTTGATGTGCGGATGCTGCGTACGGTCAGCCTTGATGCGAATCCACAACAGGTCGTGACGACCGCCGATGGACAACGTATTTATGTGTTAACCGAAAAGGGCGATGTCCAACTCTTTTCGACCAATGGTGATTTGCTCGGTTCCTTTGAGGCCGGGCCGGATGTCACCGGTATCGCCCCTCAAGGCAGCAATCGTCTGATCCTGGAAATGGGCGAGCAGAAGCAGATGGTACTGGTGGCGCTGGAGCCAGTGGTGCAAATCTCAACTGAAGGGGCTGCAACGCTGGGCCCGGCCGATGCTCCTGTGACAATTGCCATTTTTGATGATTTTGAGTGCCCCTACTGCGCCAAAGCGGTGCCGCTGGTCAAAGAGGTTGTCAATGCCTATCCAGAACAGGTTCGGTTAGTGTTCAAACACTTTCCACTCGGAATGCACAAACATGCCAAAACCGCAGCGATTGCATCGATGGCCGCAGATCGGCAGGGGAAGTTCTGGCCGCTGCACGACCTGTTGTTTGCCAATTACAATAAGT
>CALZLE010000044.1 GCA_945788205.1 uncultured Desulfuromonadales bacterium | reverse complement strand
GTGGCTGAGAAAGAGAAGCCAGCTGTTGTTGCCACCGAGAAAAAGGCCTCTGTTGCTGTTGTTGAGAAGAAAGCGGTGGCAGAAGTCGTTACAGTGAAAAAAGAACAGAAAGCTCCTGCTGTTGTCGTAAAAGAAGAAGTAAAAGCGGCGACAAAGAAACCAGCCTACCCGGTTCTTGTCGGCCCTTATGTCAGTAAAAGTGCGCTGGGCAAAGCAACACAGCAACTTCGTGACCTTGGTTATGAAACGGAAGTGATCAAAGGCCGCGGTAAGGTCGGAATGACTCGTTTACTCGAGGGAATTTATCCGCTTGACGAGGCAAAACTTCGATTGAAGGAAGTAAAGAACAGTGTCGGTGATGTATTCATGTTGCCGACGGGTGAAAAGATGGCGATCTATGTTGGTTCTTTTGTCGATGTGGCAAAAGCGGAAGCGTACGCTGATAAATTGGCACAACAGGGCGTCAAAGTGACACCGATAACAACGGATGTAGAATTGTCCGGAAAAATGCTGATTGCGGCACTGGGAGATCAACAGACTGTCCAGGCAGCAGCCGAGAAACTTACTGCTGCTGGTTTGAGCACGCAGGTTATAAAGAAATAGAACCTTGGGCTAAACAGCCAAGGCGAGTGGAGTCGTTTTAGTTGACAGAGACACAAAAAGGACCAGAAAAGGTCCAAATGAAAATTCCGACCGAAGTGGCCAAGATAATGAGCAAGTGGGGTGGCCACAAGGTTCGTTTGGCCGCCGCTCGCGGCGCTTTGCCGATGTCAGGGCCCAACCTGGTCACTGTGCTGTTTATTTTCTATCATGGTGAAAATGAAGAGCTGAAGAAGGAAGCTCTGAATACTTTCAAAACCTTGCCCGCGCAAATCCTGCTGTCGGCGCTCAATAATACCGACCTGCATTTTTCGATTATCGACCTGATTGTGCATGTCCGCTACCGCGACTCGGTCGTGATGGAAGCCGCTATGGGGCACCCGTCGATCGGCCTGCGCAGTTTGCAGTTTCTTGCTGAAAAAGGTTCCGGCGATGTGCTGGATATCCTCTCGCATAACGACCAGTTGTTGCTTAAAGTTCCAGCGCTGCGTACGGCAATCATCAATAATCCTAAGGCCGATAAGGTCATGAAATTACGGCTCGGCTGGGTTGAGCCTGCTCCCGAGCCAGAACCTGCCCCGGAACCAGAGCCTGCGCCTGAAAACGATGAAACGCTCGATGAAGAATCCGAAGATAATGAGCTAGGGGAGTTTGACGAGGAGCAGGAAGGGCTGTCAAAATATCAGGAGCTGCAGGAAATGGTGGTTGCTGAAAAGATCAAGATGGCGCTAACTGGTGACAAAGAGTGGCGCACGCTATTGATCCGTGAATCTAACAAAATGGTTAATACTGCTGTGTTGAAAAATCCCCGTATTACTGAAGGGGAGGTTTTGGGCGTTGCCAAAAATCGCAGTGCCAGCGATGAGTTAATTCGAATTATCCTGCTCAATCGGGAGTGGGTGAAAAATTACGATATGAAAAAAGCGTTAGTTGTCCATCCACGAACACCTCTGCAGAAGGCGATGCGCTTTATGACCTTTTTAACGGAAAAAGATATTAAAGAACTGGCTAAAAGTCGCAATGTTTCGCAAGCCATTGTCAATAATGCCCGCCGCATGATGGCGAGCAAGAAACGGTAATATATGTCTAAGGGAACAATAATCGCAGTTTGTATCAGTAAAGAAAAGGGCGAGCGGAAGAAGGCTATTGCCCAGGGTCAACTGGTTGAGAATTTTGGGCTGGAAAACGATGGACATGGTGGCGACTGGCATCGTCAGGTCAGTCTGCTGGCTCAGGAAAGTATAAATAAGATGCGGGCTGCGGGCTTGGATGTTGGTCCGGGGGATTTTGCCGAAAACCTGACCACAGAAGGGATAGATCTCTGTTCGTTGCCAATTGGATCACAGTTACAGTTGACCAGTGGAGCCAGACTGGAGGTCACTCAGATTGGCAAGGAGTGCCACACCCGATGCGCGATATATCATCAGGCTGGAGATTGTGTCATGCCGAAAGAGGGCATTTTTGCCCGAGTTTTGAAAGCTGGCAGTGTTAGCAATGGTGATCTGATCGAGTTGCAGGACGGCAAGGCAGGGAAAGGGGTTGCGAATGAGTGAGCCGGCTTTTCGTGTAGGGATTCTGACTCTTTCTGATAAGGGCGCTCGCGGGGAACGGGACGATGAGAGTGGTCGTTTGCTGGGAGAAATGATCACGACTATCGGTGGTGTTGCCCGTTACCAGATCGTTCCGGATGACTACGATAAAATAATTATGTTGTTAACCAGCTGGGCAGACGATCTAAAGCTGGATCTGATCTTGACGACAGGGGGAACGGGTCTCAGCCCTCGAGATTTGACTCCACAGGCAACTGAACAGGTGATCGATTATCAGGTGCCGGGGATGGCTGAAGCGATGCGCCGTGCGAGTATGGAGAAAACCCCCCATGCGATGCTGTCACGTGCTCTGGTCGGTGTCAGGGGACAGACGCTGATTGTCAATCTGCCCGGGAGTCCTAAGGGGGTGCGGGAAAACCTTGAGGTCTTACTGCCTGCGTTGCCGCATGCTTTAGCCAAACTGCACGGTGACCCGAGCGACTGCGCAACGCCGGACACTCATTAAACAACAATAAATCAATAGTTTATGACGTTTTCTCGTAAAACTGTTATCATTTCAACAGGGTTTGGTTGTTTTTCGACCGTTGCTTAACAGGGGACTACATGTATCCATCTTCTGACAAACGAAGTATTTTGCTGGTAGACGATGTTGAACTGTTCCTCGAATTGGAGCGGACTTTTTTCCATCGTGAAGGGTTTGATCTGCTGATGGCGATCAATACCCAGGAAATCATGCAGTTGGTGTTGAAGCGCAAGCCAGACTTGGTTTTTATGGATATGGATGTTGCAGGAAGTCGTGGCGATGAAATATGTCGCTGGATCAAGCGGGACGAAAATCTAAAACTGATCCCGGTCATCATGGTCGTCGATTCTGGGGATGAAGAAGCTGAGTCTCTCTGCCGTCAGGCTGGCTGTGATGCGATTATTCATCGACCAGTCAGGCGTCAACAGTTGCTGTCAGCAACCCGCACCTTCCTCAGTTTGATTGATCGGGAACAGTCTCGTGTAGAGACTTGTTTGCAGGTTGAGTTCGGGCAGCGCGATACTGAACTCAAAACAAATTTTTCGGTAAATCTGAGCCCCGGAGGCTTGTTCGTTGCGACGGACGAGATAATGCCGATCGACACGCCTCTTTCTCTGCGGGTCGCATTTCCTGATAGCGCTAAGTCTCTGGATTGCCGAGGGCGCGTCGCTTGGTTGAATCACCCTGCTGCAGAGAACAAAAAACCTCACCTACCGACAGGTATGGGGATTCAGTTTGCGCAGCTTGCCTCTGATCAGCTTGATATTGTTAAGGGGTATCTCTCTGCAGGCTTCGTCTGATCCTTTCCTCGCAGAGTCTTTTCTAATCCTTGCAGCCGTTTGTCGGACTCTCTGTTTGCAATAAACACTTCAGCCCTGTCGTCTCTGCTGACGAAATTTCTACACCCCTCGCTTGCAATTAATGAAAATCGCACTATTGTTATAGTATTCTGTCGCCGGCCAGAAAGGGGGTATGTATGGGGTTTTTCGACAGAATTTTTGCATCCAGTGATGGTTATCAACCTTTGGATGAAAGCAGTCCAGCGGCTGATCGGATTGAAAGAATCCGCGACCAGCTTGAGTCTCTCGCAAAGCAGGTGCACAAACCGCTGGAGGTTGTTCCGGGGGAAGAGGACAGTTATGTTTTTATTGGCAAACCACCGAAGAATTTTGGAGTTGCCTGGATAGAGGGTGATAAATTACACAGTCTGAAAAGCCTAGCTGATGAGCAGGGCGTCAAACCTGCTGAGCTGCAGAAGATTTCAGACAACCTTCGCAAGATTTACGAAGAAAACCAGGGCAATACACGTTTTACCACCAAGGTTGGCAGTAAGAGTATTGTTGTGACTCCCTCAGAGCAATTCAGAAATCAGGTCAGTGAGGTGATTCGGCAAGCGTCTCACTAGACAGTTGATTAATTTAGAGCGTCCTGTCCCAGATCCGCAGTTGCGGGACCGCTGGTGCCAAGTTTATTGTTGGCCGGTGACGAGAGATCGGGCACGCCAGGCAGGGCAGGCGCTCAACTTTCCTTTTTGCTAAACGTCCTTTTTCGAGTGTATTGACTCTTCTATTGTTCGGCCGTCTGTAGTGCTTCTTTGTCATTCTTGTGTTGCGATTTGTGTACTGTACACAATGGCTGTGGATAGCATTGTGAAAAACTGTCGTTACGTCATTAATGATCCGCGTGTCTTCTTGTTTGGCTCCTGTTTGACTAAAAAATAGGCATTTTTTGAATGCTTTTTTGAACCAAAAAAACAACTTAAAAATGGTTCAGAAAGTAAGAAAAATTGAGGTTTCAATTTGACCTCTAAAAATGGCTATGGTATCTGAATTCTTCGGCCTTTCACTGTTTTCAGCTCAGAGGATTTACTTATGCGGTTAACACCGGCAACAGAATTAACCAATCGTTATCTTGGCTTACAGGTCCTGTTGAGACAGCGGGGACTTGACGCTGCGCTGCTGGTTCAAAACAGTGACCTGTTTTACTTCACTGGCTCGATCCAGCAGGGCGTCTACTATCTGCCGGTAGAAGGGGAGCCTATCTATCTGGTTCGAAAAGATTTCGGCCGAGCCAGGATGGAGTCTGGCCTGAAGAATGTGTTGCCGTTACAGAATCTGCGCAATCTCTTTGATCAATTGCGTGAACTGGGTGTCCCTCTCCCGGACAAGGTCGGATTAGAGTTAGATGTTCTGCCGGTGCAGCAATTTCAGCGATTTCAGAAAATATTGGCGCCGGCCGAAGTGGCCGATGTTGCGCCATTGGTCCGACAAGTACGGGCGATAAAGAGCGACTATGAAATTGGTATTATGAAGGACTGTGCGCTGATAATGGACAGGGTATTTCAACAGGCCAAGGAAATCATTGCTGTTGGAAAAACCGATATTGAAGTCGCTGCAGAATTAGAATGCTTTGCCCGCAAAGAAGGGCACCAGGGAGTCGCTCGTTTTCGTGGCTTTAATTCCGAGATATCCTTCGGTCATGTTTTATCTGGAGCCGATACTGCTGTGCCGGCTTTTTTGGATGCTCCATTGGGTGGTTTGGGGCCCAATCCGGCAGTTGGGCAGGGGGCCAGCTATAACAGGATGGCTGCCGGTGAGCCTATTGTCATCGATCTGATCATTGCTTTTGATGGTTATCTGGTAGATCAGGCCCGCACCATGTCAATCGGCAGGTTGCCGGACCGATTACGCACTGCTTATTTCGATATGTTGAAAATTCAGGAGATGCTCTTTGACATCGCAAAACCTGGGGTTTCATGGGGGCATCTGTATCAGGAATGTCATCAGTTCGCGGTTGAAAAGGGATATAAGGACCATTTTATGGGAGCGGTTGGAGCCCAGGTCGGTTTTGTTGGGCACGGGATTGGTATCGAAGTTGATGAATGGCCATTTATTGCTCGCGGGTTCGATGATCAACTCCTCGAGGAAAATATGACCTTCGCATTTGAACCGAAGGCTGTTTTCCCAGGGCTCGGCGCTGTGGGAGTTGAAAACAGTTGGCGAGTTGCCGCCGATGGTGTGAAGCGTTTGACTTATAGCGATGAAAGTCTTTTGGAATTATAATCGTTCGTTCAACAAAAAAAGCCTCCCGGACAGGAGGCTTTTTTTGTTGAAATTAACTGTGGGCACCATGTGTCATGCGCATCGCGCGCCTGACCCGTGCAGCCAGCCGGATCGGATTGATCGGCTTTGGGATAAAATCGTAAAAACCCATTTCCAGCAAACGGTATTCCTCTTCTGCCGCAGCCTTGGCAGAGAGCGCTATGACTGGAATGTCGG
>CALZLE010000043.1 GCA_945788205.1 uncultured Desulfuromonadales bacterium | reverse complement strand
GTCGTCCTGCCCTTTTTGTATCAATTTCAGATAATCCGGATCAGGAAAATTCTCTAGCTTCATGCCAAGGCTGAGACCCATCTCGGCCAGAATATCCTTGATCTCATTGAGTGACTTACGACCAAAATTCTGAGTTTTCAGCATTTCGGCTTCAGTCTTTTGAACCAGCTCACCAATCAGGTTAATCTGAGCATTCTTCAGGCAGTTTGCACTGCGAACCGAAAGCTCAAGCTCTTCTACCGAACGGTAAAGGTTCTCATTGATTTTCTGTACTTCGCTATCCTCTTCCTCAAGAACCGGCTCGTCAGTTTCATCAAAATTGATGAAGATCTGCAGCTGTTCCTTAAGAATCTTAGAAGAATATGCGACTGCGTCTTCCGGCTTGACACTGCCATCAGTCGAGACTTCCAATGTCAGCTTGTCGTAGTCGGTAATTTGACCAACACGTGCATTGGAAACATTGAAGTTAACTTTAAGAATAGGCGAGAAGATTGCGTCGATCGGAATCGTACCAACCGGTGCATTCTCGTCACGATTCTTATCTGCCGCAACGTAACCTTTACCCATAGCGACAGTCATATCAATTTCAAGGTCCGTCTCATCGCCACAGGTGGCAATATGATGGTCAGGATTGAGAATCTCGACATTATTATCGGTGATAATATCGCCAGCCTTGATGACTCCTGCACCTTTTTGCACAATCCGCACATTGCGTGGATCGTGACCGTGCTGACGGACTTTGACACCTTTCAGGTTGAGGATGATATCAGTCACATCCTCCGTCAAACCGACAACACTGGAGAACTCGTGCTGAACATTTTTGATCCGGACCGAGGTAATCGCAGCACCTTGCAATGATGACAGCAGGATGCGACGCAGCGAATTTCCGAGGGTTGTTCCGAAGCCACGTTCAAATGGCTCTGCAACAAATTTCCCGTAAGTTTCGGTCAACTCGGAAGCTTCGAGACGCTTCGGTTTGATCAGGTCTCTCCAGTTTTTGTACATATATTGATTCTCCCTCTCAAGCTACCTGATGAGGTAATTACTTAGAGTAGAGTTCGACGATCAACTGCTCTTGGAACTCAGGTGTCGTCAACTCACTACGTACAGGCAAGGTCTTGATATTGCCCTTGAAAGCATCACGGTCAAGCTCAACCCATGATGGCACACCACGACGCATGACACTGTCAAGCGACTCGTTGATGCAGGCAATCGCACGACTCTTCTCACGCAGACTGACAGCATCTTCTGGGCGTACCAAATAAGATGGGATGTCAACCTTACGATCATTCACCTGGAAGTGGCCATGACGAACGAGAGTCCGTGCCTGAGCACGAGACACAGCAAAACCGAGACGATAAACGACGCTGTCGAGGCGACGCTCGAGCAGCATCAACAAGTTTTCGCCAGTTACACCCTTCATCCGGTCAGCTTTAGCAAAATAGAGCCGGAACTGCTTTTCTTGCAGACCGTAAGTACGCTTCATCTTTTGCTTTTCGCGCAGCTGAACACCATAGTCAGAAACCTTGGTGCGGCGTTGACCGTGCTGACCTGGAGCGTAATTGCGACGCTCTACGGCACACTTATCGGTGTAACATCTGTCCCCTTTGAGGAACAGTTTTGAATTTTCTCTTCTGCACTGACGGCAGACAGGACCTGAATATCTAGACACCTTATTTCTCCTCTACCTTAAACGCGACGGCGTTTGGGCGGACGGCAACCATTATGAGGAATCGGGGTCACGTCCTTAATCATTGTTACTGTGAGACCGGCCAGCGACAAAGCGCGCAGTGCAGACTCACGACCACTACCGGGTCCTTTGACATAGGCTTCTACCGAACGCATCCCATGCTCCATAGCTTTAGTTGCAGCTTCCTCTGCTGCCATCTGAGCGGCGAATGGAGTACTTTTACGGGAGCCCTTGAACCCTTTTGCACCTGAGGTCGACCAGGCAACAACATTGCCTGCCGGATCACAGATGGTCACAATAGTATTATTGAAGGTTGACTGAATATGCACCACACCTTTGGCGATATTCTTCTTTTCAACCTTTTTCCGAACGACCTTTTTACCTGACTTAGCCATGATATCTCCGCTTTATTTCTTCTTACCGGCGACGGTCTTCTTCGGTCCCTTACGGGTCCGTGAATTATTCTTGGTGTTCTGACCACGAACCGGCAGACCGCGACGGTGTCGCAGACCACGGTAGCAACCGAGATCCATCAAGCGCTTAATATTCATTGTGATTTCACGTCGCAGATCACCTTCTACGTTATAATCACGATCAATAAGCTCACGAATTTTAGCCAGTTCAGATTCTGTTAAATCGTCGGTGCGTGAGCTGTGATCAACTCCTGCCTCGGACAGAATCTTTTGTGACGTACTACGACCAATCCCATAAATATAGGTCATGGCCACTTCAATGCGCTTGTTGCGCGGCAAATCGACTCCAGCAATACGTGCCAATGTCTTATCCTCCTAGGGCCTTAACCCTGTCTTTGCTTGTGTTTCGGATTTTCGCAGATGATCCGGATAACGCCTCTACGCTTGATGACTTTGCACTTATCACAGATTTTCTTAACCGATGCTCTTACCTTCATCTTGCGATCCTTTTCTACTGATATCTTCGTTGATCGGCAGATTGCCAATCGATCACTTAATCAATCCAAACGGGTCAGTATTTCCGGCCCGTTCTCCGTTATTGCAACAGTATGTTCAAAATGAGCTGAGCGGCGACCATCTATTGTCACTGCCGTCCATCCATCATCCAGAACCTTTACTGCTGGCAAACCGATATTTACCATCGGCTCAATCGCCAGAGTCATCCCGGCTTTGAGCTGCGGACCCCGCGCTGGCGGCCCATAATTTGGAATCTGCGGATCCTCATGCAACTGGCGGCCGATTCCGTGGCCAACAAACTCACGGACCACGCTGAAATGGTCCTGCTCAACACGAGTTTGCACTGCATGAGATATGTCAGAGAGTCTACCGCCCGGCTGAGCAGCCGCTATACCGAGCTCCAGAGACTCTTTGGTAACATCCAGCAGGCGTTGCGTTGTCGCATCAATCTTGCCAACCGGGATGGTAACTGCCGAATCACCGTAAAAACCATCGATGATCAAGCCAAAATCTATACTGAGTATGTCTCCCTCAACCAGTGGTTGCTGGTTAGGGAAACCGTGTACTACGCTGTCATTCGGCGAAGCACAAATAGTAAAAGGAAAGCCACCGTAGCCCTTGAAGGCGGGGCGTGCCTTCCATTTCTTGCATCGATCTTCTGCTATTCGATTAAGCTCTAAAGTGGTTACACCGGGCTTAATCCGCTCGCGCATCAGCTGCAGAACTTCGGCAACCATCCGGCCGGCTCTGCGCATCTTCTCAAGTTCACTCTTCGACTTGAGAACAATCACTTCAATCCGCCTGCAAAACCGACACTATCTGCTGCTGCACAACGGAAATCTCCTGCATGCCATCCACAGGCTGCAGTACGTTTTCTGTGCGATAGTATTCTTCCAGAGGTGCGGTCTGCTGGTGATAGTTATCCATCCGGTTACGGATTGTTGCCTCTTGGTCATCTTCGCGATGAACCAACTCACCACCACAGACACTGCAACGTCCATCAGCTCCCGGTGGGTCAAATTTCAGATGAAAACCTTTACCGCAAGCACCGCAGGTCCGGCGACCTGTCAGACGCTCGACCAGTGCATCTGTATCAACCTCCAAAGAGATAACCGAGTCGAGATTTTTACCCAACTCGCTCAAAGCCTTCTTCAGTTCATCAGCTTGCGGGACTGTGCGCGGGAAACCGTCAAGGATAAAACCAGCCTGGCAATCTTCCTGCTGCAAGCGTTCGCGTACGATACCAACGACAACTTCATCAGGAACCAGAGCACCTGAGTTCATATATTCTTTTGCTTTAAGACCCATCGGCGACTGATCTTTGACTGCGGCACGCAGCATATCACCGGTTGAGATCTGCGGAATACCGAATCTCTCGACCAGCATAACCGCCTGGGTTCCTTTTCCAGCCCCTGGAGGACCAAGCAAAACTAATTTCATAACATTAGACCTTAACCGTGCCGACCTTTTAAAGACACACCTTTCATGAATCCTTCATAGGACCGTGAAATCAAGTGCGCTTCAATTTGAGATGCTGTATCCATCCCAACACCAACGACAATCAACAGCGATGTTCCACCGAAAAAGAAGGGAACATTTAACTGATTGATCAGCAAGGTCGGCAGGACACAGACCAATGAAACATATATCGCACCGGCAAATGTTAGGCGGCCGAGAACGGTATCAAGATAATCGGCAGTTTCCTTACCAGGCCGTATTCCCGGAACAAAACCACCCTGATTCTTGATATTCTCAGACACATTAACCGGGTTGAAGGTTATAGCCGTGTAGAAGTAGCAAAAGAAAACAATAAATGCAACATAAAAAAGGTTGTAAACCCAGTGGCTCGGCGCCAGAACTGCCGACATCGATTCAACCCAGGGAGCATCTACAAAGTTAGCTATTGTCGCCGGGAACATCATGATTGAACTGGCGAAGATCGGCGGGATAACGCCGCTCATGTTGATCTTTAATGGTAGATGACTTGCCTGCCCACCCATATTGCGCATTCCAACGACACGCTTTGCGTAATGGATCGGAACTCGACGGCGGGCACTTTCCATGTAGACAATTGCAGCAACGACTAACAGCATCATAACTAAAATGAAGATTACCGTCGTTACAGTCATGGCTCCGGTTTCTACCAACCGAATTGAGTTGATGATTGCCGAAGGAGTTCCGGCAACAATCCCGGCGAAAATGATCAAAGAGATACCATTACCGATACCGCGTTCGGTAATCTGCTCTCCAAGCCACATGATGAAAGCGGTACCAGCAGTCAGGGTAATAACTGTCATTAAAATGAAGCCCATACCCGGATTCGGCACCACCGGCTCACCTGCCGGGCCTACCATCGTCTGTAAACCGGTCGCAATACCAGTACCCTGGATGATCGCCAACACAATTGTACCGTAGCGTGTATACTGAGTGATTTTCTTGCGGCCCTGCTCACCTTCTTTCGAAAGCTTCTCGACAGGTTCGAAAACCACCGTCAACAGCTGCATGATAATCGATGCACTGATGTATGGCATGATCCCGAGAGCAAAAACTGCCATCTGCGACAAGGCACCACCAGTAAAAGCACTGACTAATCCAAGCAGCGTACCCTCTGTCCCCTCAAAAAACTTTGCCAAAACTTGAGCGTCGATTCCGGGAGTCGGAACATGACAACCGACGCGATAAACGGCCAGCATACCAAGAGTAAATAAAATCCGGCGCCGCAGCTCCGGAATGGCAAAAATATTCTGCAGGGTCGACATGTCTTAGAGTACCTCGGCCTTACCGCCAGCTGCTTCAATCTTCTCTGCAGCAGACTTGCTGAATTTATGTGCTTGAACAGTCAGAGCTTTGCTCAGCTCACCATCAGCCAAGATTTTAACTCCGTCCTTTACACCATTAATCAGCCCGGCTTTACCGAAGTCTTCAATGCCAACAACAGCACCTGCCTCGAAAGAGTCAAGATCACGCAAATTTACCAATGAATAAACCTTCTTATTCAAAGAGGTAAAACCACGCTTAGGCAAACGTCTCTGAAGAGGCATCTGGCCACCCTCAAAACCCGGCTTTACTCCGCCACCGCTTCGAGCATTCTGACCTTTGTGTCCTTTACCGGAGGTTTTACCAGTGCCAGAACCAGGACCGCGACCAATGCGCTTTCTATTTTTTGTCGAACCGGGAGCCGGTTGCAGATTGCTTAAATCCATCTTGCTATCCTCTACGTTATCAGTCTTCGACCGTAACCATATGTTCGACCTTGCGGATCATACCGCGGATTTCCGGGGTATCCTGCAGGGCCACTGTCTGATGCAAACGCTTCAGGCCAAGTCCTTTCAGCACCTTGCCGAAATAAGCCTTACGTCCGATCGGACTCTTTTTCAGGGTGACTTTAACTTCCGTCGCCATTTTCTCGTCCTCCTTCAACAGCCCTTAGGCGTTATCAAGGCCACGGCGGGCTTTGATATCTGCAGGGCTTCTCAGCATCTTAAGAGCACTGATAGTTGCCTTAACCACATTGTGCGGGTTATTCGAACCCAGACATTTGGTCAGAACATTACCAATACCAACCGCCTCAAGGATCGGACGGACAGCGCCACCGGCAATAACGCCAGTACCTTCTGAAGCAGGCTTCAAAAGAACCTTACCAGCACCGAACTTACCGATAACATCATAAGGGATGGTTTTGCCGTCCTGGATAGGAACAGAAATCAGGTTCTTCCGAGCCGTCTCAACACCCTTACGGATTGCCTCAGGAACCTCTTTCGCCTTGCCAAGACCAAAACCGACGTGTCCATTTCCATCACCAACAACAACCAGTGCGGAAAAGCTAAAACGACGACCACCCTTAACAACCTTAGAGTTACGGTTGATATGAATGACCCGGTCGGTCAATTCTAATTTATCAGGATCAATGTGTAGCACAGCCGATCTCCTCTACAACTTCAGTCCGGCTTCCCGTGCAGCATCAGCAAGCGCCTGAACGCGCCCCTGGTACAGGAAACCGTTACGGTCGAAAACGACCTGGGTGATATTCTGATCGAGAGCCTTTTTGGCGATGGCGCTACCAACTGCCTTGGCTGCTTCCACATTTCCGCATTGAGACAAGTCGATATCTTTGCTGATCGTCGAAGCGGCCACCATGGTTTTTCCGGTGGAATCTTCAATAATCTGGGCATAAATATGCTTGGCACTGCGGAAGACGGAGAGCCGGGGGCATTCAGTGGTCCCACGCACTTTTTTTCTAACACGCGCCTGGCGCTTGAGCCTTGCAACACGTCTTTTTTGGGATTCGTTCACAGTCATGCTCCTTACTTAAAATTAAACTTACTTACCGGCTTTACCAGCCTTACGCACAATTCGCTCATCCGCGTACTTAATCCCTTTGCCTTTGTATGGCTCAGGTTTGCGGAAGGAACGAATTTTTGCGGCTGCCGAACCAACCAGCTGCTTGTCAATACCACTGACCGACAACTTAGTCTGTTTTTCAACCTCTACAGAAATCCCCTCTGGCAGTTCATAAACGACAGGGTGGGAATAACCGAGAGAAAGGGTCAAAACCTTGCCACTGATTTCAGCACGGTAACCGACACCATTAATTTCCAGATCTTTTTTAAATCCGGTCGTTACGCCGACAACCATGTTGTTAATCAGTGCGCGGGTCAAACCGTGCAAAGCCGTGTCGGCCTTGGTATCAGTCGATCGGTTCACAACAATCTGCTCAGTCTCAACCGCAACTGTCATACGCTCATGCAGATTCTGAGAAAGAGAACCCTTCGGGCCCTGAATCGTCATCTTGTTACCATCGAGTGAAACTTTGACACCCGCAGGAATAGCGACAGGAAGCTTACCTATACGTGACATTGTCTATACTCCTTGTCTACCAGACGGTGCAGATGACTTCGCCACCAACTTGCGCTTTACGCGCGGCAGCATCATCTAAAACA
The DNA here is from genome assembly GCA_945788205.1 of uncultured Desulfuromonadales bacterium. Taxonomy (GTDB): domain Bacteria; phylum Desulfobacterota; class Desulfuromonadia; order Desulfuromonadales; family Geopsychrobacteraceae; genus Malonomonas. Next base: position 3,672 of record CALZLE010000043.1, on the reverse strand, counting down.
CCCTTGGATGTCGACAATATCGAAGCACCAAGGCCGTTCTTCACCCGGGGAATCTCGTCCTTACCGACATAAATCCGGCGACCAGGAGTTGAGACCCGTTTAATTTCGTGGATAACTGCTTCCTGATTTTCGTCATACTTCAGGTAAACACGCAGGACACCCTGCTTGCTATCATTGATTGTCTTGAAGTTTTTGATATAACCAAGGTCCTTCAGGACGGTAACAACAGCAACCTTGGCATTACTCGATGGAATATCGAGTTTGGCATGGCTTGCCATCCCGGCATTACGAATCCGGGTTAACAAATCCGCCATGGGATCAGTCATAGACATCGGTGGTACTCCTCTTTGCTGTTACCAGCTGGACTTGACAACCCCGGGAAGTTTCCCTTCGGATGCCAGTTTCCGCAGACAAATTCTGCACATATTAAACTTACGATAATAAGCGCGGGGACGACCGCAGATCGGACAGCGGTTGTACTCCCGAACGGCAAACTTCTTTGGCCGCTTCGCTTTTGCAATCATCGATTTCTTTGCCACAATATCCTCCGCTTACCAGACTATTTTCTAAACGGCATACCGAGACCAGCCAGCAGTGCGCGGCCTTCTTCATCGGTCTTTGCCGTTGTAACAATGGTCACATTCAGACCGGAAACCTTGGCGATCTTATCAAGATCGATTTCCGGAAAGATCAACTGCTCGCGGATACCGAGGGTATAGTTACCACGACCATCAAAGGCTTTTGGTGAAACACCCTTAAAATCGCGGACACGCGGCAAAGCAACATTGATCAGACGGTCAAGGAATTCCCAGGCACGACTCTGACGCAAAGTGACGCAGGTACCGATAGCCATTTCTTCGCGCAACTTGAATGTTGCAATCGATTTTCTGGCTTTGGTAATCACTGCCTTCTGACCACCGATCTTCTCCAGTTCTTCAACCGCAGATTCCAGTAGTTTAGGGTTCTGAATTGCCTCACCGAGACCCATATTCAGAACAACCTTTTCGATTCTTGGGACCTGCATAAGATTCTTGTATGCAAATTCCTTCATCAGGGCAGGAACTTGCTCCTGCATATATGCCTGTTTCAACCTGGCCATCGAACTCTCCGTTTACTTATCAACACTCGCGTTACATTTTTTGCAGTAACGGGCCTTGCTACCATCTTCAAGCTTCTTTACACCTGTCCGTGCCGCTTCGTTGCAGGAACTGCAAATCAGCATGACGTTGGAGATGCTCATCGGAGCTTCTTTTTCCACGATCCCACCTTCTGGATTGATCTGGCTGGGACGGGTATGGCGCTTTATAACGTTGAGGCCTTCGACCACAACGCGACCCTTGGCCGGAAACACACGCAAAACCTTAGCAGTCTTGCCCTTTTCCTTGCCGGCGACAATTTTCACCATGTCATCTTTTTTGACATGAGTTTTTACAGTAGCCATCGCTTTGACTCTCCAAAAATCAGAGTTTAAAGAACTTCAGGTGCCAGCGAGACGATCTTCATGAAGTTCCGAGCTCGCAACTCTCTGGCAACAGGGCCAAAGATACGAGTACCGAGTGGCTCATTACCAGCACTGACAACAACTGCAGAGTTGTTATCAAAACGGATAAAGGAGCCGTCCGGACGGGGTACTTCTTTTGCAGTACGCACGATAACCGCACGGACTACATCGCCCTTTTTGACTTTCGAATTCGGCAGTGCCTCTTTGACACTACAGACAATAATATCGCCGATACCGGCGTACTTGCGTTTGGACCCGCCTGGAACTTTAATACAGCAAAGTTTCTTTGCTCCAGAGTTGTCCGCCACGCTAAGCATGGATTGCATTTGGATCATGACTTACTCTCCTACGCGATAACGGCCTTCTCAATGATCTCGCGGACACGCCAGCGCTTGTCTTTCGACAGTGGTCTGGACTCTACGATCAGGACTTTATCACCAACGCTGCAATTGTTAGCCTCATCATGAGCCTTACATTTGGACTTGCGCTTAATGTATTTTTTGTAAACGCTATGCTTAACCAGACGGTCAACCTGTACAACTACAGTCTTGTCCATCTTGTCGCTAACCACAACGCCGACCTGAGTTTTCCGTTTGCCTCTTTCTTGACTCATTTTTTCCTCACACCTGCTAGGCATTCAGCTTGCTGGTAAGCACCGTCTTTACACGGGCAACATCTTTACGCACCTGTGTAACTCGGGCTGTATTTTCTAAGTGACCTGTGTGGAGTTGAAACCGCAGGTTAAAAAGTTCCTGCTGAAGCTCAGCGGCTTTTGCCTGTAGCTCCTCAACACTGAGGTCCATAATTTCATTAGCCTTCATCGCCGGCCTCTCTTTTCACGAACTTTGTTTTCATCGGCAGCTTGTGGGCAGCAAGACGAAACGCTTCACGTGCGGTCTCTTCATCAACACCTTGCATCTCATAAATGACATGACCCGGCTTGACAACAGCAACCCATTTCTCTGGAGAACCTTTACCTTTACCCATCCGAGTCTCAGCTGGTTTGCTGGTCAGCGGCTTGTGCGGGAAAGAACGGATCCAGATTTTACCGCCCCGTTTGATATAACGAGTCATGGCACGACGTGCGGCTTCGATCTGACGAGAAGAGAGCCAACCACATTCAAGTGCCTGCAACCCGAAATCTCCAAAGTTCACTTCCGTACCACGGGTGGCCTGTCCGGTCATCCGTCCGGTAAACTGCTTTCTACGTTTAACCTTTTTCGGCATTAACATGACTATTTACCCCTGATCAGCCTGCTGGCTGTTCTTTCTCTTTACCAAGGACTTCGCCCTTGAAAATCAGTACCTTGACGCCAATGATACCGTAGGTGGTCATCGCTTCCGCGAAACCGTAATCGATATCAGCACGCAGGGTATGCAGCGGCACACGACCTTCGCGGTACCATTCAGTACGACTCATCTCTGCGCCACCGAGACGGCCGGCACAGTTGATTTTGATACCTTTTGCACCAAATTTCAGGGCCATGCTGACGCTACGCTTCATCGCGCGGCGGAAAGCAACCCGGCGCTCAAGCTGCAGACAGACGTTCTCAGCCACGAGCTGAGCGTCAACCTCAGGCTTGCGAACCTCCTGAATATTAATGAAACACTCATCATCAGTAATTTTAGACAGGTCTTTCTTCAGTACTTCGACTTCAGAACCCTTCTTACCGATGATGATTCCAGGGCGAGCTGCGAAGATATTGATCTTTACCTTGTTTGCTGCACGCTCCAACTCGATCTTGGAGATACCAGCATGGTAAAGACGCTTCTTCAGGAAATTGCGCAGCTTAAGATCTGCATGCAACTTCTCAGCGTAATCAGTATCTGCGTACCAGCGCGATTCCCAAGTCCGGTTGATCCCCAGACGAAATCCTATTGGATGAACTTTCTGGCCCAAAGGGTTACCTCCTCGACTTACTTAACGTCCAGAACCACAGTGATGTGGCTGGTCGGCTTACGAATCCGGCTGGCACGCCCTTGTGCACGGGGCATAAAACGACGCAGAACTGGGCCCTGATCAACCATAACTGTTTTAACAAACAGCTGGTCAACATCAGAGACACCCTTTTGTTCTGCATTCGCTACAGCAGACTTCAACAACTTAGAAAGAATAGGCGCGGTCTTTTGTGGGGAAAACTGGAGGATATTCATAGCCTCCTGGATGCCCT
>CALZLE010000042.1 GCA_945788205.1 uncultured Desulfuromonadales bacterium | reverse complement strand
CTGGCGTTCATTGGTGCGGATGGTCAGGAAAAAATCCGTATAATTGAGGGCCGCCCGGCAACAAAATTAAGGAATGTTGCCGATCCGAAACAGACGACCTACAAGAACGAAGAGTATTTTCAGCAGGCAGCTCGCTTGCCGGCGGGGGAAATATGGGTTTCCCGGCTGCATGGTTGGTACGTCAGCCGCGATCAACAGCTGCAAGGGGCTGAGACTCCATTGGAGGCTGTGCAGGGGACGCCCTATCGCGGTGTCATCAGGTTTGCTACGCCAGTTTGGAATAATGATGAGTTTAAGGGGGTGGTGGTTCTGTCTCTTGATCATCGCCATCTCATGGAATTTACCCAGCACATTTCTCCGACGGAAGAACGCTACGTAGTTTTTCCCTCATATGCCAGTGGCAACTATGCCTTTATGTTTGATGATTTGGGCTGGATGATCGCGCACCCCAAATACTGGGATATCCGTGGCTATGATCCGGATGGGAGTTTAGTCCCAGCCTACACGGAGGCGACGACTGATGAAGAAAAGCGGCTCGGCCGATTGCCATTCAATCTGTTGAAGGTTGCATTTATCCATCCGAATTATCCCAAGGCCGCCGAGGCAGTTCGCCGCAAAGAAACAGGCGTTGTCGATACGACCAACGTTGGTGGTTCAAAGAAGATAATGGCCTATGCTCCAATACTTTATGATAGGGGAGCTTACAGTGAATATGAGATTTTTGGTGGTATCACCATCGGTTCAGAAGTTGATCATTTTCATCAGCCGGCTGTCGCAACGTCCCGGCTGATACGGCAGGAAATCACCAACTATTTGAAAGAGTCGTGGCTGGTGATTTCGATGACGGTGCTGTTGGTGGTTGTTGCTGCCTACACCCTCTCTAACAGTATTGTCCGGCCGTTACTCTCGTTAACTGAAGGAACCCGCGAAATGATTCGTGGAAACCTGTCGGCCAGAGTCAACGTTGTCTCCGGAGATGAAGTCGGTGTTTTGGCTCAATCCTTCAATACCATGGTTGAGGAGTTGAACAACCGTCGCCGTCGCTTGTTGACAACTTTGCAGGCTTTGCGACGCTCACGCCATGAAATTATTCGGGAGCGAAATTTCAAAGATACGGTTTTTGAAAATGTGGAAACCGGTATTCTGACCTTTGATCATAATCGGCAAGTGACCTCTTTAAATGGTCCTGCCTGTGAAATTCTTAACGTCGTTCGGCCGGAACAGGACTGCGATTGGCAGCAGCTGCTGAGCCAGTGGCCCGAACTTGGAGAAGTTCTGGAGGAGTGGTTCTCTGTCGATGATACTGGGAGCAAGGAGCCGTACCGGCGCTACGTTCCGTTGGAACGGGCTGGTCGTCCGTTGACTTATCGAATGGCGATCTTTCCTTTAAGCTTTCGGCAGCAGGCGGGTTGGTTGCTGACGATTGAGGATTTGACCGAGCGGGTCAATATGCGTCAGCAGGTCGCTCGAATGGATCGACTGGCATCACTCGGACGGATGTCTGCCGGCATCGCTCATGAGGTGCGCAACCCTCTGACCGGCGTCAGTTTATTGCTGGACGAGCTCCACGATCGCCTCCTCGGCAAAGAAGACGATCAAAAGTTGATCCGGCGTGCTCTGGAAGAGATAGAGCGGCTGGAGATGCTGGTGAACGAAATGTTGCGCTTCTCTTCCATGTCTGCTCCACAGTTGACACTCGGGGCTGTGGATTCAGTTGTTAGCGAATCTTTGTATCTGATTCGCAAGCAATGTCAGAGACAGAAAGTAGAACTGGTAGAACGGGTTGACGCTGATTTACCAGAAATGAGGATCGATTCCGACCGGCTGAAGCAGGTTCTGTTGAATCTCTACAATAATGCCCTCGATGCTATGCCGGATGGCGGGATGATGACAGTTTCTGCAGAAATGACTGACGGTGCCATTGTCGTATCCGTGGCCGATACCGGGCAGGGGATCTCCGCTGAACAGATTCCGTTGGTCTTCGAGCCGTTTTACACCAGCAAAGGGCAGGGGACCGGTCTCGGTCTTTCGATCAGCTACAATATAATATCGGACCATGGTGGTGAGCTGGACGTCGAAAGTCGACCCGGAGAAGCAACTGTTTTTCGTTTTACCTTGCCGATAAGTTAGTCCTACAACCATCTGGCTGAAATCGGCCAATATTCGCAACGATCAATCTTTGTTTTTCTTTTCTTGTGGCTAAAAAAAGCCTTAATTCTTGAGTCTTATGCTTTTTGTGGCTATATTTGAACGGATAGTTCATTGATAGCTGACAAAGAGGTCAAGCATGCAAAAAATCCTGATAGTCGATGATGAAGCTTTTATCCGCGAGAATCTGGAACGAATTCTTGCTGAGGACGGTTATCGTCCTCTCTCCACTGAATCACCAGATGAAGCCATTCGCATTGTCGCGGAAGAAGAGGTTGGTCTGGTTCTGCTCGACTTGAACCTGGGTAGCCACAGTGGCCTCGACGTACTGCGGGCGATGAAGGAAGTCGATCCCGATATTCTGGTCATCATCATCACCGGTTATGGAACGGTAGAAAGTGCTGTGGAAGCATTAAAAATCGGCGCTTACGATTACATAAAGAAACCGTTCAAGGCCGATGCCATTCATTTGATCGTTAAGTTGGCACTCGAAACACAAAATTTGCGGCGGCGGGTAAAGCGGCTGTCGAAAGAAGAGAGTGGCATCAATATGGTTGGCAACAGCCCTGAACTGCTGCAGGTTTTTCGCCAGATCCGCGAAGTTGCCAAACATGAAACCGCAACCGTTTTGATTACCGGTGAGAGTGGCACCGGAAAGGAACTGGTGGCACACGCTATTCACAATCTGTCGCCGCGAAAAGAGCGCCCCTTCGTTGAAATAAACTGCGGCTCACTGCCATACAATCTGCTCGAATCTGAATTGTTTGGACACGAGCGGGGTGCTTTTACCGATGCCAAAAATCGTAAAATTGGTCTCTTCGAAGAGGCCAATGGTGGTTCGATTTTTCTTGATGAAATCGGTGAGATGGATATGAACCTGCAAGTCAAGTTGTTACGGGTTTTGGAAGACCGTAAAATCCGTCGGCTTGGCGGCAACCGAAATATTGAGATTAACGTACGGATTATTGCGGCAACAAATGCTGATGTAAAAGGTGCTATCGAACGCAAAGAGTTCCGTGAGGATCTCTATTATCGATTGAATGTTTTTCCGATCCACCTTACGCCACTACGTGATCGACGCGAAGATGTCCCCGTATTACTTGAACATTTTTTGCATCGTTTCAGTAAAGATTTCAATAAAGCGATGAAGGGCTTTTCTCGCGAAGCCCTCGACCTGATGCTGCGTTACCACTGGCCTGGTAACGTTCGCGAGTTGCGCAATGTTGTAGAGCGGATTTGTATTATGCACAATGTCGATCAAATTCGTGCCGAGCATCTGCCGCGTGAGATCTGGGGAGAGGCACCGCAGACAGAAGTGCCACTGAAATTTGAAATCCCGCCGGAGGGAATTGTGCTGGACGATGTTGTCGGGCAGTTGGAGAAAGATCTGGTCGTTAAAGCGTTTCAGATTACGGGTGGCAATGTTGCCAAAACCGCCCGTATCCTCAATGTGCCGCGTGGTACATTGCGTTATAAGTTGGAGAAATATCAGCTGACAAGTGACTGATGCAAAGTTGGCGTAGAAGACATGTTGAAGGGTGTTTTTGTCTTTTACGCCAACGCCTCAGTTAAATTTAGTTTCGATTTCTTCGAGCAAACTTCCTTCGTTGGGGAACTGCCCGGTTGCTAGTTTCGAATATATCAACGTTCCATCTACGGTAATTTCGTAGGCTCCACCATCTGACTCAATCAGCTCAACCTCTGCATTGAGTTTCTTTTTCAGGTCTTCTGCCAAACTGGCAGCACGTGGCAGGTAGTTTCATTTCCCACAATATTCGATGCAGATTTTCATGCTGACTCCTTTATGCCGGTTGTGAATTTTTAGAAACCGTTCGGATTTTACTGCGCATGGTGACAAATTCTTCGGCGCTGGTCGGGTGGATGCCGATGGTTTTGTCGAAGTGAGTTTTGGTCGCGCCGGCTTTAAGGGCGGTGGCGATCCCCTGAATTGTTTCACCAGCGCCTTCACCGGCCATGTGCGCACCGACCACTTTGTCGGTTGCTGAATCGACCAGAAGTTTCATCAAAACTCGTTCACCGCTGCCGCTTAAGGCGTGTTTCAGTGAACGAAAGTTAGTGCTATAAACATCAATCTGCGGATATTGTTCTATTGCTTCCTCTTCGGTCAGGCCAACGGTGCCGATATTTGGCTGACTGAAGACAGCGGTTGGGATTAAAGAATAATCGAACGGTTCGGTGCCGCCCTGATAGAGATGTTTAACCAGTGTCATCCCTTCCGCCAATGCGACTGGCGTCAGCTGCACGCGATCAATCAGGTCACCGAGAGCATAAATTGATGGAACATTGGTCTGATAAAAATCATCAACAATAACTGCGCCTTGCTGATTCACTTCAACTGCGGCCTTTTCCAACCCCAAGTTATGAGTGTTTGGTCTCCGCCCGGTTGCCGCTAGAATCAGGTCTGTTTGTAGTGAGCTGCCATCTTTCAACTGTGCAGTGAATGATCCATCCGTTGCTTTGACGACGCTGCTCAGATCGCAATTAAAGCGCAGATCGATTCCTTTTTTTTGCATCTGCTTGGCGACAAATTCCCGCACCTCGGTGTCGAACCCGCGCAGAAAAAGATCCCGGCGATAGATTTGGGTGACTTCAACTCCCAGTCCGTGGAAAATGCCGGCAAACTCCGTAGCGATGTAGCCACCACCGACGATCAACATCCGTTTCGGCAGCTGTTCCAGATCGAAAATCTGATCAGACGACAACAGGTGCTCCTGCCCTGGAATTTCCGGCAAAGACGGCTGTCCGCCTGTGGCCAGCAGAATCCGCTCGGCAGAGAATTCTTTTCCGTTGACGTTGACCCGGTGGGCATCAAGCAGGCGGGCGTGGCCATCAAACATCTCCACACCAACGTTGCTGAGCATTTCGCCATACATGCCGTTTAATTTGCTGATAGCTTCAGATTTGTTATCGCGCAGGACCGGCCATTCGAAAAGGGGGGCCTGACTTTGCCAGCCGAAACCGGGCGCCTGTAGAAAACCAGCTCCATATTCTGCAGCATGTACGTAGAGCTTTTTCGGTACACAGCCAAGGTTTACGCACGTTCCGCCCGGTTTGCTTTTCTCGGCAATGGCAACTTTAACCCCTTCGGCCGCTGCCATCCGCGCAGTTCTGACACCGCCGGAACCGGCACCGATCACAAATAGATCATAATCATAGTTGGACATGATCTGCCTCCTTGTTAACCGACTTCATTGTATTCACGGGCGCGAAATTTAACCCCAAGAGCTTTAGCCACTTTTTCGCATTCGGCGATATCAATACCGGGGTAGGTTACCGCAGTTGCCGTAACATCGGGAATGTATTCCAGTGCTTGTTGCAGAAAATCTTTCACCGCCTGATAGCTCTGTTCGCCGAAACTGGATTGACACAAACGTTGGTAGTCAGATGCGTTGCCCGCATTCAGCGAAATTGAAATTGAATCAATCAATCCCTGCAGCTCTGGCAGAATATTACGGCCGTGGGCCAGGTTGGCTTGACCGTCACTGTTGATGCGGACTTTAATCCCCTGATGTTGCAACCACCTCGCAATTTCTTTGATCAGATCAAGGCGTAGCAGGGGCTCCCCGTAGCCACAGAAAACCACTTCACTATAGCGGCTCGGATCTCCTATCGCTTGCTTGACCTCTTCGACAGATGGCTCGCGGTCGAGTTTCAGTTCGTGTCCTTTGACGACGAAATCATTGAATTTTGCACAGAAAATACAGCTGTTGGTGCAGCGATTGGTGATATTCAAATAGAGCGAGTCGCGGATTTGGTAAGCGATTTTAGTGCTCTGATCGTCCACCCCGAAGCCGAACAGATCAAAGCAGTTGCGGCTGGTGACG
>CALZLE010000041.1 GCA_945788205.1 uncultured Desulfuromonadales bacterium | reverse complement strand
GGACGGATGGCAACAATGCTCCCCGGGGTCCGACCCAGCATTTCCTTGGCATCAGTCCCGACAGCCAGAACCTTGCGTTGACCAGCGGCACCGGTCTTGACGGCGACAACCGACGGCTCGCTAACAACGATTCCTTTACCCTTCATATAAACCAGGGTATTTGCCGTTCCCAAATCGATCGCCAGATCGTTGGAAAACATCCCCCAAATTGCATTAAAAATATTGACCATGTTCTATCCTTAAAAAGGCCGCAAACGGCGTAATCTTGTGGTTTTAGTAAGCATTCTTAAAACTGGGTCACTCTAGCAAACCAACCACCATTAAGCAAGGGCTTATCCCGGAAAAAATGATTGCTTTTCAGCGGATTGCTGGTCTAACATGCGTCCTGTTTTACAACCAATCACATCAAGAAAATCAAGGAGTTCCCGGCAATGCTTGACTTTGTTAGAACCAAGCAAAAATCGATGTTGATCAAGATCGCTTTCGGTCTGATCATCTTGAGTTTTGTTATCGGCTACACCATGTTGACTGCCCCGACCGATTCCGGTGTAACTCAAGGCAGCGATGTTGCTGCCCGAGTGAACGGCTACGACATCAGCTACACTGCTTATCAGAGCAGCTACAGCAACCTGTACAATCTTTACCAGAGCATTTATCAGGGGAACTTTGACGCCGAAGCTGAAAAGCAACTGAACCTGCCGAAGCAGGCAATGATTCAGCTGGTTAACGAATTACTGCTGGTTCAGGAAGCAGATCGGCTCGGCCTAAGTGTCAGTAAAGACGAACTGGTTGCTGCCATCGCCCAATATGATGCCTTTAAAGAAAATGGGGTTTTCAACCGCGCCCGTTATCTGCAAGCCCTCAAATACCAACGAATGACTCCAGAGCAATTCGAATCAGCTCAAGAACGACAACTCCTCACGGAAAAAGTCCGTAAGCAACTCCAGCAAGGCATCAATGTCAGCGAAGAGGAACTGAAAACGGCTTTCCACAAAGAGAACGACAAAATCAACCTGAACTACTGCTGGCTAACTCCTGCTTTGGTCGAGACCAAAATCAAAGTAACAGATGAGGGCCTGGCTGAATTTTTCGAGCAAAACAAGGAGCAGTTCCGGCTTTCGGAAAAAATCTCTCTGCGTTATCTGCAATTCGATCCAGCCCGCTACGAAAAAGAGATTGCCAATTACACCGACGAAGAGCTCGAACGATATCACCGGCGGAACCTCGATTTATTCGAAACGAAAGAGCAGGTCAAAGCGGCACATATCCTCCTTCGGGTTGCAGAAGATACCAGCGATGAGATCCGCGGGAAACGTCGCGACCTTGCAACGGAGCTACTAAAACAGCTCAAAGAAGGTGCCGACTTCGCGCAACTCGCAAAAACCCACTCCGACGACAAAGGAACCGCTAAAAACGGCGGTGATCTCGGGTATTTCGGGCGCGGTATCATGGTCGCCAGCTTTGAAGCTGCTGCCTTTAATTTACAACCGGGACAACTCAGCGAGATTGTTGAGACTCCGTTCGGCTACCATATCATCCGAGTTGATGAGTTGAGCGAAGCTGGCGTCAAACCACTGGTTGATGTTATTGATGAGGTAAAAGCTGGCCTGCTGGTAGAAAAATCTCGCCAGTATGCTTACGAAAAAGCGATGGACGCATACAACATTAACCGGAAAACCGGGGACCTTGACGCAGCAGCAACCAATAACGATCTGGGCGTGAAAGAGACTGGCCTGTTCGAACGCGACGGAGCCATCGATGGGATCGGCAAAGTTCCAACGGTCAGCCAGGCAGCCTTTTCTCTTAAAGCTAATGAGCTAGCCCGTCCCGTGCAAACAACTCAGGGGGTTTTACTCTTCACCTTGAAAGAGCGTCAGGAAAGCCGGCTCCCTGAGCTGAACGAAGTTAAAGCAAGTGTCGAAATGGCTTACCGTGCCAATCAGGCCCAGACCTTCGCCAAGGAATTGGCTGATCAACTGCTCGCAAAAGCACAGGAGCTGAAAAGCCTGCGTAAAGCAGCGGCAAGCCTGAAGGTCTCTGTCGATGAATCGGGAGAGTTCCCCAGCAGCTTCGGCGATTTCATCCCCAAAATCGGCAACACACCAGAGCTGGCAAAAGAAGCCTTCACTCTGACCGAAGAGGCGCCGATCGCATCCCAGGTTTTCTCCATCGACAATAAATTTCTGGTTGCCAGCCTCAAAGAAGCCAAACAGGCTGATTTTGCATCTCTTGATGTCACCGCTCGGAGCCAATTACAAGACCAGTTACTCGCTGCAAAAAAAGAAGCTGCGGTCAGTGATAAACTTAATACTTTACTGGAACAGTCACAAGTTGAGATCCTCGTTCCAGAATTAACCAATGTTTTTGATGGGAGCAACGAATAAATGACACCAATCATCACCCAGACCAACTGTCCAGAACTGAAGCTGGTTAATCGCGGTAAAGTCCGAGATATCTACGATCTTGGCGAGCATCTCCTGCTGGTAGCCAGTGACCGCATCTCAGCTTTCGACGTCATTATGGACGAAGGCATACCGCAAAAAGGTTACGTGCTAACCGAAATTTCCAAATTCTGGTTCGATCAGATGAGCGATCTGGTTCCTAACCATCTGATTGCGACCGAGGTCAATGACTTCCCGGCGATCACTCATCAGTATCGTGAGCAGCTCGAAGGGCGCAGCATGTTGGCGAAAAAAGCCAATCCACTGGCAATCGAGTGTATTGTGCGCGGCTATATTTCCGGCAGCGGCTGGAAAGAATATCAGCAAAGCAGCTCGGTCTGCGGCATCCCATTACCGGAAGGGCTCAAGCAGAGCGACAAGCTGCCGAAAACTCTTTTTACCCCATCAACCAAGGCAGAGTTGGGCGAGCACGACGAAAACATCACTTTTGAGCAAGCATCAGAAATCTGCGGCTTGGAGCTCACCCAGAAGGTCAGCGATATCAGCATCGCCATTTATGAGCGCGCGCGCAAACTGGCTGCGACCAAAGGCATCATTATCGCCGACACGAAATTTGAATTCGGCATGATGGGTGATCAACTGATCTGGATTGATGAGGCCCTGACGCCAGACTCTTCCCGCTTCTGGCCAGAGAATCTGTACAATCCGGGCAGCGCCCAGCCTAGCTTTGACAAACAATTTTTGCGCGACTACCTGGAAACCCTCGACTGGGGAAAACAGGCGCCACCACCGAAGCTGCCTGAAGAAATTGTTCGCAAGACCGGGGAAAAATACCTCGAAGCGCTACAACGTCTCACTGCTTGATAAGCGACAATGGGCCGCCGACACGAAGTCGAGCGGCCCATTCTTTTTTCATCCTTCCCTTTGCCTCCCGGCAGTTATTATGGCAAACTGTTAATGATCCTTTTGAGTAGAAATTAGCCCGTGGAGTTTTCGTTGCCCAACCCATTCAAAATCATGCGCATCAGTCTGGTTATTCTCATCGCAGCCCCACTGCTCTTTCTGGCCGCTTGCGCCGATTTGGCCAACACTTATGGGACCAACCTCAGTGCTTCAGAATATAGACAACAGGCGTACCGTGCTGTCGATGATAATCGCTACAAAGAAGGGGCAAAGCTGTTACAAAAAGCGATCAATATGGAACCAAGAAGTGAAGACTTACTTCTCCTGGGTGACCTGCGCGAGGGCCTTGAACAATACCGTGCTGCCCGCAGCGCCTACCAAAAGGGACTTGACGCAAAACCATCTACTGAGCTGACACAAGCACTCGTTTATCACTGGGCTACCCTTGAGGCTTTAGAATTCGATAACCAGGAAAAGGCTCTCGAACTGTCAACAAAACTATCGGAGGATTCTCCTGCGTATATTAACCTGCGTGCATTACAGGCAATCAAAAAAAAGCAATTTGATGCCGCGCTAAAGCTGGCAACGCAAGTGACCAGCGACTATGATGACCAAGAGATGAAAGGCTGGGCTCACTACCATTCAGCTCAAGCCTGGGTAGCGGTCGGCAACGAAAGCAATGCTTTTCAAGCGCTGTTTTTTGCTATCAACCACGCCCGTGGACACGGACTGGTCGGTCGAATTACCCGGCTTTGGGAAGAACTCAAACAACAACCTCTGCCGCAATAAGCATCGGGTTTAGCAGGAAAAAGGATCGACATAGGATGAAACCGAGCATTAAATACTGGATATTTCTCAGCGCCATTATGTTCACTGTATTCAGTATTATCGCCATCTGTTTTGCCGGAGCCTGGAACAGTTTGACTCCGGGAGAACAAGTTTATATCTCCGCCATTTCGGACAAGCTGCTCCCCTTCCCCTTTGTCGGTGCACTGATTCTTTGCGGAATTCTCAGCCTGATGGTCAGCTTCCTGTTCCACAATTACGTCATTCCGATTCTTAAGCTCGGCGAAAGCACCCAGTTGATTTCTGCTGTCAACCCCGAACACCGCATCGAAATTAAGCAGGCCGCAAGGGAAGTTCATTATTTGATCGACATCCTGAACCAATCAGCCGAAGCCTTTGCTGATCTCCGTCGAGACGTTAACGAACAGATCTCCGAAGCCCAAAGCAAGCTGGCGGAAGAACGTACTCGCCTGGCTGCGCTTATGTCGGAGCTGCCGCACGGGGTTGTCGTGTGCAATACCGATGGTCAAGTTCTGCTCTACAACCAGCAGGCCCAGCAACCATTTAAAACCGATCAACAGCAAGAAAAATCAACGCAGGGAATTCTTGGCCTGGGGCGCTCAATCTTCAGCATCCTCGATCGTGATCCGATCGTGCACGCACTTGAGCTGCTGCACAACCACCATAATGCGGGACAAAAACAACTGGTTAACAATTTTATGATGACGCTACGCAGTGGCATCTGTCTGCGCGTGAACATGGCTCCCTTTTTCATGGAACAGGATGGCAAACAGCTCATTTCCGGTTTCGTCCTTACGCTGGAAGACATGACCAGCCAGATAGAATCAGACACCCGTCGGGATATGTTGATCAGATCGCTTACTGACGATCAGCAAAACGCCCTGCAGGAGATTCGCTCGTCAATCACCAACATCCTCAGCCAGCCTAAAATGGATCCTGAATTGCTGCATAGCTATCGTCAATCGATCGACCAGTCCTCGCAACGACTACAGGAGAACATTACCCAGGCACGCGCCAACTATGTCAGCCACCTATACTCACTGCAAAGAACCGAAAATGTCCTCGGCGACAGCCTTCTTGAGGTGATCAGTAAAAATATCTCCGATCGCTTTTTCATCAGCGTCACGACCCAGGCGGAAGCGTCAATCTGGCTGCAACTCGACAGCTATACGATTGTCCAGTCGATATCACAACTTGTCAGCATGTTGTTAATGCATACCGACATTCAGGAAATGCTGATGACTCTGACCCTCAACGAAAACCAACGAGTAGAGCTGGTCGTTGCCTGGCCGGAAACCTACGTTGACCCACAATTGCTCGTCGACTGGAAACAAACGCCCTTCAGCTCTGATGCACAGGGCAACCTGCTGACCTTCAGCGACACAATCAAAAAAATGTCGGGAGCGATTAAACCACTGGCGCACACAGCTGATGCCTGCAATGGCGTACTGTTCGAGCTCCCACTGTATAAAGAGAAGCAACACATTGCCATGCCAGTTGAGCTTGAGCATCGGCCGGTTTCTTACGAATTTGATCTGTTCAAACAGGAAAACTTACGGGAGCTGGGGGAAATGCCGCTGGACAGGCTGATTTACGTCGTCTTTGATACTGAAACCACCGGCCTCAATCCCTCTGAAGGGGATGAAATCATTCAGCTGGGAGCGATCCGGGTCGTCAACGGCCGCATGCTCTATCACGAGGCGATCGATCAATTGGTCGATCCGCTGCGACCAGTCCCGCAAACTTCAGTTGAAATCCACGGCATTCAACCGGAACTGCTCCCGGGACAACCGACCATCGACAAAGTTTTGCCGCACTTTCATCAGTTTGCCGAAAACTCGGTTCTGGTTGCGCACAACGCAGCGTTTGACATGCGTTTCCTGCAATTAAAAGAAAAGAGCACCGGAGTCAAATTTGACAATCCGGTGCTCGACACCCTGCTACTCTCCTCAATCATTCATCCGAATCAGGATAGTCATTCGCTGGAAGGATTAGCTGAACGGCTCAACGTGACAATTGTCGGTCGACACACCGCCCTTGGAGATGCAATTGTCACAGCAGAAGTACTGCTGAAGATGCTGCCACTGCTGAAAGCAAACGGGATCAACACCCTCGCCGAAGCTTTGGCGGCAGCCGCGAAATCACCCTTTGCAAAGTATACCTATTGAAGAATTAAAAGGTTGCCCCATCCCACGGCCCGGCACAGCCCTTATCCCGGGAACCATGATAGTGACAGGTAAAACAACCATTTGGACCACCACAGTGATTATCGGTGTGACACTTCTGGCAAAAATCCTGTTGATGTATAACCTGCCCGCTTGGCGGTCCACTGCCACCAACAACGCCACCATTCACAACTCTTCTCAGCAAGTAAGACGAAGTAAAATAGCTCCCATGTGGCTCGTGACAATCCAGACAGGAAAGAACATAGTTGCCTTGGACCGGTATCTGGTCATAGGGCGCAATAATTGAGCCCGGCGGTAAGTCTGGATTGGTACGGAAGACAGGGCTATCACTACCATCCACCTGAAAGTATCTTGCCCGTGCACCGTGGATATCACCAGCGCCGCTCCAATTAATAGCGGTCAAAAAACCGGCCGGGGTCTCAGGGTTTCTCGACACAGATTGAGTCGTTGGAACCTGCTCCCGGTGACAATCCAGACAAAAAGCATTGTAATCTGGCACCAGGGAACCATCAGACGAAGTCGACCCATCCGGCTCATAAAAAGAGGTCGAGCCAAAAGAATAAGGGGAACGATAAGAAATGTAATTGCTCATCCGCTCGTTGACATCATCGCCCCACAGATTTTCATGGTCGGTGGGTCTGGAGATTGCTGTAAATGTCGGATCGGCAGGATGCTCTTTGTTCCTTTTTGCCAAGTGGGGATTGTGACAGGCAACACAGGGGTTGGACGAGTCTTTAAAGAAAGAAAACTTGTTTTTCGCAAAACGCTGCACGTCATAAAGATTGTGATATGAATTGCTTAAATTGAACGTTCCAAGAATATCTGACGCCTCAGCAATATTATAGCCCCCGAAGGTGTTGCTGTACGGCTCATTGGTAATCGCCCCTTCAACCTGCACAGCACCAAAACTGGTGTGGCAGTAGAAACAGAAGTTATCCGACTGAATATATGGCCCCACGGTCACACCGCTAAAATTATCGGCAAAGAGTGCAGCCGGAGAAGGAGAGCCACTTGCGGGGGCTGGCTCCTGCCCATTGATACTTGCATGCATCTCGTGACAATGAGCACAATTGCCTTTGACATAACCCTGAGCTGCCATATCGGTACGGCTTACCCCAGTCGCACTGTTACCATGAGCAGAATCGGTGTAAGGGCCTGCCGTTGCCACGCAGGCCAAGCCCAAAAACAGCGTGACAACAAATAATAAAGCAGATCTCCATGCTGACATTTTTTAATCTCCCCAGTGGCAGTGCTAAAAACTATAGGCACACAACAGACCAGATTTGTCTGAAATTCAATGCCATCAATTCCTACAGCAAACTTAATTTCCTGTCAATTGCAGGATGACCACCTCGGCAACCTCACTGGCAGTCAAAGGCTTAAAAAGGCACCGGTCTCCAGTGCTGGTTTCTCCACCGCTCGCCGCAAGCTGCTCATCATAGCCGGTCATAAAAAGAACTGGCAGCCCTTCCCGCAGCGTTCGGACTTCATCAGCTAATTGCTGCCCGTTCATCCCCGGCATAATCCTGTCAGTCAGCAACAAGTCAAACCGCTCCGGTTGCTGGCGGAAAAAATCTAACGCATCCCGACTGCTACCGCAACCGGTCACCTTAAAACCGTAACGCTCCAACCCCTCTTTGAGCATTTCAACAATTTCAACTTCATCATCCACCAGTAAAATATTCTCGCCGTTTCCTTGCAACAACGGAGCAGCGTCACTACCAACACTTTCTGCATTGACAATTGGCAAAAACACTTGGAAGCAACTCCCTTGGCCGACCCTGCTTTCAACCCCGAGAGCTCCGCCATGCCCGTGCACAATCCCGTGCACGACCGAGAGTCCCAGCCCAGTGCCCTTCCCTTCTTTCTTCGTGGTAAAGAAGGGTTCAAAAATTTTCTCCTTGGCCTCCTGATCGATACCACAGCCACTGTCGCAAACTTTCAGGCAGGCAAAGCGTTCAGACTGGGCAGCATGCCCGGCCAGTTTAGCAGCGGGAGCAGAAACAGCCTCTAAAGTGAGCTCTAAAACCCCGCTCTGACCCTGCATCG
>CALZLE010000040.1 GCA_945788205.1 uncultured Desulfuromonadales bacterium | reverse complement strand
ATCTGGTCTGTGATGACATACAACTGCTGATGACCAGCAAAGCCGACTTTTTTGCCAATCACTGTACCGAAAAAGTCACAATGGCAGACATGAAAGTCTCCGGCGACCGTGAGGGTTGCGGATTCATGCTTACCCAGATCTCGGATGCGATCATCCTCGGTGGCACGCTGATCATGCTGCCGGAAGACCAGATCGAAGAACAAGCCAGCAAAAAGGTCCTCGATGGCGAAATTGAAGATGCATACGCCGAAGTCGCCAACATTCTCGCCGGTGGTTTGACGCAAGTTTTTCAGGACCGTTACCCCAAACAGCTACGTTTTGTTCGAACCGAATCGACCCTTGTTGTCCCGACAAAAATTGACCCTGTCAGTGATGACCCCTTCCCCGAAGGAGATTACTATCTGGCCTCCTTTTCCATCAACATGGAAGGGCAAGAACTGGATCGACTGCTGTTGCTGTTTCCAGCACATGTGTTTGATCTGGACAACTATCAGCAGCAGTCGCCAGACTCAGCGGCAACTGCAGAAACTGCCGCAACGGCAGACGCTTCTGGTAGCACCGCAACTGCTGACACCGAACGACCGGCTGCGGCCAGCTCGGCCGCTGGTGCAGCTTCATCTTCAGCTGCGCCGGATGGTTCAACAGCGCCGGCTGGCGCGGCAGCAACAGCTGGCACAGCAGCGACACCGACCCCAGCCGGGCCACCACTGGTGCTGATCATTTCTGATGAAACAGATACAGCTCAACCATTCGCCGAGATTCTCTCTTCGGCTCAATTCGAATGCAAAGTGATTAGCTTTCAGGAAGACATCAAGGCCCACTTCCAGCAGAACCACATACTGGGTGCCATCCTGCTGATGTCGCAAGTCAACGAAAAGGGCTTTGCCGCAGCGATTAAACTACAATCGACCGGTCAGGCCCTACCACCGATGATCTTCGCGGGCCCAGAATGGACCCGTACGACCGTGTTGCGCGCCGTCAAGTACGGTGCCCGGGATATTCTGGTCATGCCTGCTTCGGGGGATGAAATTGAGGAGAAAATCAGCCAGCACTTTCGCCAGGCCAGCTAACAAAAAAGCCCCGTCATAATGACAGGGCTTTTTTGCTTATCAGACCGGCAGATTTTTCTTTTTGATTTTTTCGATCAGAGTGGTTCGTTTAAGATTGAGTAAGCGGGCTGCTTCCTTTTTATTTCCACCCGTTCGACTCAACGCCTGCAAAATCAATTTGTCTTCAAATTCACTGATCAGCCCATTGAAATCAAGACCATTTTCTGACCACTCAGCTTCCGGAGCCACTGCGGCCGACGTAACGGGAGCTGAATCAATCTCACTGACCAACGCCTCGACTGGCAAACTCTTCGGCAGTTCTTCTTCCGGGATTGGCTCACAGCGATATTTGTCCGGCAACTCTTTAAGAGTCACATGTTTACCACGGTGCAGAATCACCAGCCGTTGAATCAGATTTTCCAACTCCCGGACATTTCCCGGCCACGCATATCCCTGCAAACTGCGCATCGTCAAAGGATCAACCGTCGTCGACTGGTCACTTTTCCGGCGACTGAATTGAATAATGAATTTATCGACCAGAATCGGAATATCATCTCTGCGCTCACGCAGTGGTGGGGCCTGCAACGGAATCACCGCCAGACGGTAGTACAAATCCTCGCGAAACTGCCCATCAGCAACCAACTGCTCCAGATTCTGGTGAGTCGCGGCAATAACCCGAACATCAACCTTCATCGGTCGCACACCACCAACCTGCTCGACTTCTCGCTCTTGCAGAACCCGTAGCAGTTTCGCCTGCAGATTCGGCTTCATATCTCCGATTTCATCCAGAAACAGAGTGCCACCATCAGCAAACTGAACCCGACCGATCTTTGACTGCTGAGCTCCGGTAAAGGCCCCTTTGACGTAGCCGAACAGTTCGCTCTCGAGCAGTTCGTCAGGAATCGCCGCACAATTAACCGGAACAAAATGACCATTTTTGCGCGGACTGTTTTCGTGAATAGCCCGAGCGATCAACTCTTTTCCAGTGCCACTTTCTCCCTGGATCAGAACCGTGCTCTCACCCTCTTCAGCAACGCAGGAGATGAGATCGAACAGTTCCATCATCTGGGAAGAACGGCCAATCATCCCGCCAAAACCAGATCGCGAGCTATTATTTACTGCTGTCATAATCTCATTTCCATCAAATAAACTATTGAATCAGCTATAGATTTTTGTAAAAACCCGAAAAGATTAGACGATAATAATATATACTGGCCCATGTGTCAATATTTAGACACCTGATTTTAAATTTTTTTAAGATTTATTTCTAGAAGGGGATTTTTTTTCCGTGGCAGTCGAAAAATTGACAATCGCTCTTGTTCACCCAAATAATTATCCGTAGGGCACAGAGCTGCCAAGCAGAGATTTCGGTCGGCGACTCTCAATCTCGTTAATCACTCGGATTGCGCTGACGCCATCCAGCGGGCAACGGGTTTCGCAGATACCACAACCGATACATTTGTCGACCAGAACTTTGGGAATTTTCAACTCGCGCCGCTGGCCTGCGACCAGTACCGACGTCTTCTCAAAAACAATTGCCTTTTCGCCAGTGGGGCAATGCTCTTCGCAGACCAGGCATTCTTCCTGACGGGCAAACGGCAGACAACGATCCTTGTCAAACACGGCCAGACCGATCACTGTTTTGCGCTTCTCTGCGACCGGCAGTTCACGGATCGCTCCAGTCGGGCACACTTGTCCGCAAAGGGTGCAGTTGTATTCACAGTAACCGAGCCGAGCGATCAACAGCGGCGTCCAGAGCCCGGTCGCCCCGGCCTCAAACAGCGCTGGATGCAAGGCCTGACCGATACAGACCTTCATGCACTCGCCACAACGAACGCAGCGACGTTGGAACTCTACCTCCTCCACCGCTCCCGGCGGGCGGATCAGATAGGGATTCAACTTGTAGCTATCCGGCGCAATCCGTGCCACAGGTGCCATCACCGCTCCAGCCGATACCGAAACCAACAGGTCACGACGTGACAGGTCAATCGATTTCTGCTGTGATCGGGGGCCAGTGAGCACAAACTGTACGCGTTGTTGTTGACAGTAATCGCTGCAATCGAGGCATTCGATACATTCACCAGCCAGTGGCCCCTGCTCGCCGACCGCCGCCATTCGGCAATCGTCAGCACATTGCTGACAATCGGCACAAAGACTATCCGGCTCTCGCACCAACAGCGCCCGATGACTGCAGATTCCCAACAATGCCCCGAGCGGACAAAGGTTTTTACACCAGAAACGGCGTTCAACCCGCTCGAGCAACAGAATACTCAAAAACACCAGCAGGGTGAACATGCCCAAAGTGTAGCTCGGCTGGAAAAAAGCCATCAGGTTGTCGCGAAAAAACCGGGTAGAGCCCGTTGATCAGT
>CALZLE010000039.1 GCA_945788205.1 uncultured Desulfuromonadales bacterium | reverse complement strand
GTAAAGTCAAACTTCGAGATTTTTTCTTCTCCGCTACGAATAATTCCAAACAGCGAAATCAGCATAAAAGTAAGGCCGATCAAGGTAATAATTGGAATGAACCATTCCGCAGCTAGAATCTCCTTGTTTTCTGCTTTCATAAAGAAGTTGCCGCTGAGTTTCAGGCCCCAGATCTGCAACATAAAGTGTGTGGTGAAGAGCAGGAACCAGCGGAGCCAGGAACAGCGCTTCAGGCGTGTAGCAAAGAACCCTAGAATGTTAGCGGTCCAAAGGAGCAGGCCGAGGAATGGAAAGTACGGGTTTGGGTAATCGATGGCAACTCCAGCCACGCACATACCGAGGGCTCCGATGATAATCGGCAGAGCAGCGTGATTGGCGTAACTGATCAGCGCCAAGCTGATCCCGGTTGCTGCCAGCATGGTGTAGACCGCAAACATTGGGATTGAGGCAAAGCGCGTATAGGTTTCGACAAGCACAACGAACATGAGCATTGCGCCGGTAATGTTGAATAGCGGGGCCAGTACGTTATTCTTACGATAGAGAAAGTGGCTGGTGATGATCAATGCTGAGGCATAGCAGAGCCCGAGCCCGGTTCCGAGTTGCAAGTTGAGAATGCCGTTGTCTGTCAGGGCGCGAAGACCGAGCGCGGCAACCAGAAGAAAACAGAGGATGGAAATATATTGGAGGAGGTGGCTGCTGCCACTCAGTATTTGCGATTCATTGGGAGGTTTTGCTTCTGTTGGCGGAGGTGTGCTGGTTGCCACCGTTTTTTTCGGAGTGACTGCTTTGCTGCTTGCGGCGCGTTCCAGTTCGGTCACCCGTAGGGTCAGTTGGGCGATCTGTCCGTTGAGCTCTGAGATTTGCTGTTCAAGGGGTGGCTGTGTCTGCTCCATGGTCACTCCTTTATAAAAAATCAAAGAAATAGAACAGCATTCTATTAAAATTTAAAGCCTAGTGCAATAGTAAACTTTCTCAAGCATTTCAAGGTGGTTGCGGGATTGTGTAAAAATGTTTTTCTGATGCTGTTGACACCAGTATTTGACAGGTTTTATATTGCTAATGATAAAGTTGTTGACACCAAGAGTATGGATCTGAATACTGAAAACATTGTTTTATAACTAAGGATTTGGAGGTAGATTCTGTGAAACGACATGTTTGGCGACCGCTGTTCGTGGTTGTGGGTATGGTGGTTGTAATCTTGCTCTTTCGGTTGCTTTATGTGCCGGATGATTTTGGGTCGCAGGACCGTGGATATACTTTTGGTTACCACCGCTTAAGCAATGAACAGGAATGGAAAGATTATCCAGCGAAATATCAGGATAGTAGTTATTGCAGTGGCTGCCATGAGGATAAGAGCGAAAGTGTTGGTGCTTCTGGGCATGCCATGATTCCTTGTGAGAATTGCCATGGTGCGGCGTTTAATCACCCCGAAGATCCGGAAACTTTGACCATCGATCGGAGTCGTGAGCTCTGTATCCGCTGCCACTCCGAGCTGTATATGCCGTCAAGCGGTCGCAACGATATTCCAGGTATCGATCCAAGCCAGCACAATGCTGGGATCGAGTGTAGCGACTGTCATAATCCTCATAACCCGAGCCTGGAGGACATGTAGTCATGAAGAGACGTGATTTTCTTAAAAGTACGGCTGTCTTTGTCTCCGGGGCAGCTGTTTCTCTCTCCGCGCTGGAGTTGATTGACCCACAAGAGTTATTGGCCGCGAACCCTGAACTGCGTTGGGGATTTCTGGTCAATACTCATAACTGCGTCGGTTGCGGGTTTTGCGTCAAAGCCTGCAAGACGGAAAACGATATTCCGATGAACGCCAATGTCACTCGGACTTGGGTCGAAAGATATGTCATCACCAAGGACGGCGAAGTGGTCATGGATACGCCAAAAGGGGCGCTGAACGGTTTCACCAACAAACAGCTCGATCAGAACAAGTCTGGGATGAGAGATATCCCGGATGCAGATGTTGCACAGGCCTTCTTTGTTCCGAAGCTGTGCAATCACTGTGATACTCCAGCCTGTGTTCAGGTCTGTCCGGTCGGTGCGACTTACCAGACAAAAGATGGCGCGGTGTTGGTCGATCGGAAATGGTGTATCGGCTGTGGTTACTGCATCATGGGTTGTCCTTACGGGGTTCGTTTCTTCCACCCTGAAGAGCATGTGGCAGACAAGTGTACTTTCTGTTACCACCGGATCAGCAATGGTGGTGATACGGCCTGTGCTCAGGCCTGTCCCTTTGATGCCCGCCAGATCGGCAATTTGCGCGATCCAAACGATCCGGTCGCCAAGGCAGTTATGAATCAACGGGTCGGAGTGTTGCGAGATGAGTATGGAACCAAGCCGCAGGTCTTTTATCTTGGACTGAGCAAGGAGGTGCGTTAGTCATGGTTGAACAAGTTGCTCAGATGGTCGTCCACGGTGAAGCCTGGACCTTAAAGGACCTGTTTGTCCTGCCGAATGAATACGTTTACTGGTCGATCCAGATCGTCATGTATCCGTACATGACCGGTCTGGTTGCCGGTGCCTTTGTGCTTTCCTCTCTCTATCACGTGTTTGGCGTTGAAAAATTAAAGGAGATTGCCCGCTTCGCGCTGGTCTTTTCTTTTGCCTTGCTGCCGGTGGCGATGATGCCCTTGATGCTGCATTTGATGCAGCCGCTTCGAGGGATAAATGTGCTGATGACACCGCATTTTACCTCTGCTATTTCAGCGTTCGGCATCGTTTTTATGACTTATGCTTGTATCGTTGCGGCCGAAATCTGGTTCGTTTATCGAGAATTTATTGTCGATTCAGTCCACCGATTATCGGCTAAAACAGACCGTAGCGCTTACGAGAGTGTGCTCTTGTTGGTTTACAAGGTGATTTCCCTCGGGGCAATGGATACCTCGAAGGAAGCGCTGGTTTCCGATCATAAAGCGGTAAAGTTTCTGGCCGGGCTCGGTATCCCGGTTGCTTGTTTTCTGCATGGCTACGCCGGATTCATTTTCGGTTCGGTCAAGGCCAATGCTTTGTGGATGACGCCGCTGATGCCGGTTATTTTCATCTGTTCGGCGGTGGTTTCGGGAATCGCTCTTTGTATCGTCAGCTATTACATTTTTATGGAAGTTCGCAAATGGGCTGCCAAGCGCGGGAAGAATGTCTTGCTGCCAGATGGCCTTGCTCACGGCTCTGCAGCTGTTGATTATGAGCATCTGCGCAGCGTGCAGGAGCATGAAGTCAAGATGACTTCGAAATATCTGCTGATCTTCATGACGCTGGCGTTGACGCTGGAAGTCCTCGACATGATCTTCCGTGGTTACACGGCGGTAAAATCTTGGGATATTCTGCGCGATGTATTGTTCGAGCACGACTTCACCAAGATTTTCATCATGCAGTATGGTATCGGCAATGTTCTGCCATTTATCATGTTGCTGCTTCCGGGCGTGACGGTTCGGCGTGCTGCGCTGGCTTCGGTTATGGTTCTGTTCGGTGTCTTTATGATGCGTTGGAATGTCGTCATCGGTGGACAGGCGTTTTCACTGACCTTCAATGGGTTCATGCATTATCACCTGCCGATCATTCCTCACGATCTGGAAACCTTCAAAGAGGGATTTTTCGGCGCTATGTTAGTCATTTCGACCCCCTTTGTGCTGTTCTATTTTCTCAATATGATTTTCCCAGCGTTTATGGTCGATAAAGAAGAATCGCATCACTAATCTTTCAACTCTCCTTGTTATATAAATTGCCGCCCTGCCTGGGGCGGCTTTTTTTCTGCCGATTTTCCGTTGGCAACTCAGGCGACCAGCACCTATACTGAAAAGACTACTGATAACAGGAGGAAATGATGGCTGAGATTAAAGATAAATTCTGGCTTGATAAAGAGCAGGCTGCGTTGGTGGTCATTGATGTGCAGGAGAAGCTGGTTCCGGCAATGGATGAGCGGATTTGCGGTCAGCTGATCAATCATATCAACATGCTGGTCGAGGGTTTTGCGGCAATGGGTTTGCCGATTATCGCTACCGAACAGTATCCCCGCGGGCTCGGCCACACCATTGGCGAGCTGGCCGGGGCGACAGAGCAGGCCTGCGTCGAAAAGGTGGCTTTCAGTTGTGCCGGTGAACCTAACTTTGTTAGCGCGTTGGAGAAAACCGGGGCCAAACAGGTTGTATTGGTCGGGATGGAAGCGCATGTCTGTGTTTACCAGACGATGATCGACCTGCTTGATCGTGGCTACACTGTGCATTTGGTGCGTGATGCGATCTGTTCTCGTTTCAAATCTGACTATAAAACTGCAGTCAGCATGGCAGTGCAGATGGGAGCAGCATTGACCACCACTGAAATGGCATTATTCCAGTTGGTTGGCGTCGCCGGGGGCGATGATTTTAAACTGGTCTCAAAGCTCGCTCGGCGTCGAACCGCCTGATGGATGAGTTGACAGCTGCTCAAGAGCAGGAACTGCATACCGATCTGCTGAGTCTGCGGATCGAACTGGAGCAGTTGCTGGCCGATTCGCAGGAGAGTAGCAAGGCGGTCGATCTGGATCAGCCGATCGGTCGTTTGTCGCGAATGGATGCTCTGCAGCAGCAGGCGATGGCCAAGGCCAACCGGGCCGGGACCGAACGGCGCGTGAAGCTGATTGAAACAGCATTGCTGACAATCAAACAGGAACGCTACGGTGAATGTCGTCGCTGTGAAGAGCCGATCGGTTACCCACGGCTGAAGGCACGGCCGGAAACTCCCTTTTGCCTTGAATGTCAGGGCCAGATCGAAGAAGAGCGCTAAATGTCGAACCCCGTTTTAATTGTTTTGATGATCGCCGGTGGCGTGGCCGTTGCGCTCCAGCCTTCGATCAACGCCCGGCTGGCGGAAAAGACCGGTTATTTACAAGCCGCAACGGTCTCTTTTGCCGTTGGTACTTTGGTGCTGTTTTTTATCTCTCTGGCGAGTCAGCAGGGGAGTCTGCGTAAAGCAACCGAGGCAGACTGGTGGCAATTGAGCGGCGGTTTATTCGGGGCTTTTTTTGTTACGATGACGATTATCGGCGTACCGCGTATCGGCACGACTGCAGTGTTGGCTCTGACGATCGTATCGCAGTTGATCGCGGGACTGGTGATGGATCACTATGGGGTGTTCGGAATGCGCGGTATTCCTGTTGATTTCAAGCGGATGCTGGGCGTGGTTCTGCTGCTGGTTGGTGTTGCCCTGATCTGTCGGCGATAAAGCTTAGTCTGATGCGCAAGGATAAACGGGCTCCTGCAGTGATTGCAGGGGCCTATTTTATTCCTGCCAGAAGCGGCCCATCGGATCCTGTTTAATGGCGGTGAGGAGCTTCCCGAGCTCGAGAGTCGGGTTGACGTTGAGATAGAACTGCCAGTTTTCACCGTTTTGGTAATGCAGGGTCCATTGGTTCAGGTCTTGGTTATAGCGGATTTGAGCCATCGGTAATTGCTGATGTTCCTGTGGATTGTGCTGACAACGGCGCACCTCAAACAGGTTGATCTGTCGTCCTTCGATCCGATAGCGTAAATGCCGCGGCCGGACCTTATCGTCCGCAGCCAGCTGACAAAAATCGAAAAGCAGTTTTTCCGCCCGTTTCTTTAACAGTTCTGGTAGTACCATCAGGGTGGACAATTTCCGCAATGGGAACGGAACAGGTTGGTGCTCAGGTAGCGGTCGCCGCGGTCGGGAAGAATGGTGACGATGGTTCCAGATTCAATCTCGTTGGCAATTTTGAGTGCACCGGCCGCTGCGGCGCCGCTCGACATTCCAACAAAAATACCCATCGTAATTGCCAGTTGCCGGGCCGTTTCGTAGGCTTCTTCGTCTTCGATGACCAGTTTGCGGTAGAGTTTGTTCTCGTCATAAATTTCCGGGACGATCGCTTCCTGCATGTTTTTCAAGCCCTGAACCTTGTGACCGAGGGTCGGTTCGACACCGATAATTTTGACCTGTGGGGCGTAGTCAGCAAAGTAGCGACTCAAACCCATCAGGGTGCCGGAAGTCCCCAGCCCGGCGACGAAATAATCGATTTCACCGGCGCATTGCTGCAGGATTTCCGGGCCAGTCATTTCGTAGTGAGCGAGCGGGTTGTTCGGGTTGGCGTACTGGTTCGGCATGTAATACATGTCGGGATTGTCGCCGAGAATTTTATGTGCCAGCCGGATCGCGCCGTCGGTCGCTTCGCAGCCAGGTGAGAGAACCACTTCGGCCCCGTATGCTTCGAGAACACCCCGACGCTCAGCACTGACGCAGGCTGGCATCACCAGTTTGACCCGGTAGCCTTTGGCTGCTCCGATCATCGCAATGGCGATGCCGGTATTGCCGGACGTCGGTTCGAGAATGATCTTGTCGTGCGTCAGCTCGCCACTTTCCTCAGCTTTTTCAATCATGTAGAGGGCTGGCCGGTCTTTGACTGAGCCGCCCGGATTGCTCCCCTCCAATTTGGCCAGAATCCGTACGCCGGGCTTGTCGCTCAGTGGCGAAATATCGACCAACGGAGTATTTCCGACCGAGTCAATAAGGGTCGGAACCGGACTTGCCTTTTCTTTTGCTTTCAACACGAGTCATTCTCCATCGTTAAATAAAGCCATGTAGCGGTCCACCTTTTGCGCCCAACTGGTCGATCCGTTTTTCGATTTCGGGGACATCTATCAGCGGTGGTGCGTGGTGTGGTTTGCTGCGTGCGTCGATGATCAAGCTGCCATTACAGCCCCAATGTTTGGCGGTAACGACACTTCCGATGCCGTAAACGTCAGCAGCCGGGTTCGATCGTGTGAAGCAGGTCCAGATCCAGTTGTTCAATTCAGCAGCACAGAATTCACTATCATCAACCACCAGAATCAATGGAAAGTCGTTGATTGGATTTTCGGTCGTATATTCTTTTGCCAGCCGTAACAGGTTGCGATCTTCACCCGGTTTGTAGCTTTTACAGGCAGGCCCTTCCAGAAGCAGGATTCCGGGCAATGCGATTTGTGGATTTTTAAAGCTGCGGGGAAGTTTCAGGCTATCGGGAATTTCGTTCGGTAATTCTCTGATTTTCGGACCCGCTGCCGCCATGACAACCTTAGAGCCTTGATTCAGCCCATGACCACTGTAGTCGAGGGTATCGATGGTGGTACGGGTTTGGAAATGCAGGTCACGTCGCCAGTCGATCCGTTCCAGCAAGTGTTTGAAAAATGCTGGAATATCGTGAATATCGAGTTGTGGATTGTCGTTTTCTGCAACAATCAACAGATATTTAGCGAGGGATAACTGGCCCTGCCCAAGAACAGCATTGGCCTGAGTGAGGATCTCCTGTGGTTCGGACAGATCGTTGTAAGGGGTGTAGCGCTCGCTGCCGATCGCCAGTAATAGTGGATGTACACCTGCAGCATCAACAGCATGTACGCCTTTGATGCCAGGGAGCACGTCGGGGATCAGCTCGCCGGTCAGATCGTGGATGAAGGCTCCAAAACTGGTATCTTCCTGCGGCGGGCGGCCAACGCTGGTGAAAGGCCAGATGGCATCGGGGCGATGATAGACCCGCTCGACTTTGACCAGCGGGAAATCGTGCGCCAGACTGTAGTAGCCGAGATGATCACCAAAGGGTCCTTCCGGTTTTTGTTGTTTGGGATCAATTGTGCCGCAGATGACAAAATCAGCTTCCGCCGGCATCGGCAGCAGCCCGGCAGGTTGTACCATCGGGATTCGTTGCCCGGCGAGCAGCCCGGCAAAGGCCAGCTCCGGCATCCCTTCTGGTAGTGGCATCACTGCAGCAACTGTCATGCTGGGTGGGCCCCCGACAAAAATATTGACGCGGAATGGACGCTCAAGATCAAGAGCTTCACGATGGTGAACTCCGATGCCGCGATGGATCTGGTAGTGTAAACCGGCTTCTTGGTCGGGCAAATAATCGTTGCCCGAAATCTGCACTCGGTACATACCAAGATTTGATGAGCGGATTCCTGGTTTGAGACTGCTTTCAGAATAAACCTGCGGAAGAGTGACAAAGGCGCCGCCATCATCCGGCCAGCTTTTGATCTGTGGCAGCTTTGACAGACTGGTCTGGCACTGCAGGATCGGGCCGGTTTTTTGTTTTTTCGGCAGCAGGTGAAATGCCGCAGCTGGCGCAGTCAGCAGCGAAGATGGATTCTGCAGCAGAGTTTTCGGCTCCAGCTTTAGTTTGACCAGGGTTTCAACATGTTTCAGGGTGTCGCGGAACAGGTAGCGGGTCCGCTCCAGAGTGCCGAACAGGTTGGCAGCGGCTGGAAAGGCACAGTCTTTCAGGTTCGAAAACAGCAGGGCCGGGCCGCCAGCCTGATAGACGCGCCGTTGTATCGCCCCAGCTTCAATGTCCGGATCAATCGATTGATCGATGCGGATCAGCTGTCCACTTTTTTCCAGGTCCTGAATCGCTTCACGAAGATTTCTGTAGCCCATTGCTTAAGTCTCGACTCAAAAAAGTTGTCTGAAGAACGCACCCTGTATACTCCACAGAGCACTGAAAGGCAATGAAAATGCCTGATTGCAAGGGTCAGACTTTATCATGAAGTACGGGAGAAATTGTCCAAATTGCCATGTTTGTCGCACAAAATAGTTCAAAATTTTCGTTGTTTGGTCCACTATGTGTAATAATCTCTTCAATCTGATGGGTTATGTTTTGGATGATTTCTGTCGTTTCTGAGTTTTTCTGGAGGTGTGGATGCAGTTAAAGCTGGCATCTAAATATACCGCAATTTCCTGTACCGCACTGCTGGTCATCATGTTCACCTTCGCTTTTTTTCACGTCAATACGCTGCGGGAAAGCTTTCTGGATGAAGCGAGATATGAAGCCGACAGCCTCAGCGAAATGATCCTGCACAACTCGCACTACCTGATGATGGAAGATGATCGGGTCCGCTTGCAGCAGATGATCGATGAAGCTGGCACCATGGACCGGATCAAGCAGATTCGGATTTTTGGCCGCGAAGGGGTGGTCAGCTTTTCTACGAACAAAGAGGAGGTCGGGACGGCTCTGAGCGATCGTGATGATGGCTGCTATTTCTGCCATCTCGGTACCAGTACGGTACTGGTCGATGCTTCGATCAAGACCCGCAGCCGGGTTTTTTCCGACGCCTACGGCAATGATTATCTGGGAATGACGCGGGCGATTTACAACGAGCCTAGTTGTTCGACCGCAGAGTGCCATTTTCATTCGCTGGAGGAGAAAAAGCTCGGAATATTGGATGTCGTGCTTTCCTTGGAAAAAATGCAGGCGGTTACCTTTAATCATCACGCCGACGTTTTTGTTTCGACGGCGGTCATGCTGGTGTTGATGTCGATCTGCCAGTTTGTTTTTACTCAAAGTTACGTCTGTAAGCCTGTTAACAGGCTGGTTCGGCACACCAAGCGGTTGGCACGTGGTGAGCTTGATTCGCGGATCGAAAATGTGCCGACTGATGAGTTCGGCGAGCTGGGGGATGCGTTCAACTCGATGGCCAGCAATCTGGCGCAGGCTCAGTTGGAGTTGCGTGATTGGGGCACGACCTTGGAGCAGAAAGTCGAAGAGCGGACCGAGGAGATGCAGGAGATGCAGGCTCAGTTGGTTCAGTCGGCCAAGTTAGCATCGATGGGTGAATTGGTTGCCGGAATTGCCCATGAAATCAATAATCCGCTTGGTGGCATTCTGATGTTTTCGTCTTTGGCAGCAAAGACGCCAGAATTGCCAACGCAGGTGAAGGATAACCTCGAAGTGGTGGTTTCCGAAACCAGGCGCTGTGCGAAGATCGTCCGCGGTCTATTGGAGTTTTCCCGCGAATCGATACCGGAAAAACGGCGTGATTCTATCAACCGAATCGTCAAACAGACTTTACGGTTGGTGGCCCAGCAGACGCTGTTCCAGGATATCGAGATGAAATGCAGCTTTGATGAAGATTTGCCCGACCTGTATCTGGATCCTGATCAGATTCAGCAGGTGTTTTTTAATATGTTTATCAATGCCGCTCAGGCGATGCATGAAGGTGGCGGGGCGTTAACCATTACGACCTCTTTGGAAGAGAGTGGTTCAGCGGTTAAAATAGCGGTGGCTGATAATGGGCAGGGGATCCACAAAGAGGATCTTGGCAAAATCTTCGATCCGTTCTTCTCGACAAAAAGTAAACAGGGCTTTGGGCTCGGGTTGTCCATTTCTTACGGGATTATCAACAATCACGGGGGGAAGGTCAGTGCTCAGAGTGAAGTCGGTAAGGGAACAACCTTCACCATATTGTTGCCGGTCGATGAAAGCACGACGCTGGCAGGAGCTGAGCCAGAGAATCCTTTGTTGAGTGAAAAGCCTGAAACGGATGTTGGCTAGCTGGCGTTGTGGTTTTTGACTGAGACACCAAGCTTTTTTAGCATTGCTTGGAAATTAGGTCTGAGCATACCGGTTTCTTCTGCAGCTTTGGTGATATTCCAATTGTTTCTTTCCAGTGCTGCATAAACAAAAGCTTTTTCTACCGGCTCAACCGCTCGTTCGCGAGCGAGGCGCTTGTTCTCTTTGAGCTCTTCAGTATTCAGTGGAATGCTGATTTCGTTGAGGGAATCTTCGTCTGAGGTGCGAAGCTCAAGGTCTTCCCGGCAGATCTGCTCACCTTGGGCCAAAACGACGGCCCGTTCAATGATGTTTTCCAGCTCACGAACGTTCCCCGGGAAGTTATAGCCCTCCAGAGCGATGCGCGCTTCCGGGGTGAGCCCTTTGATGTCTTTGCCGACTTCTTCGGCAAACTTTTTCATAAAGAAGTTGATCAACAGTGAAGCATCACCCTGGCGGTCACGCAATGGTGGCAGGTCGACCGGGATGATATTGAGGCGGAAATAGAGATCGTCGCGGAAGGTTCCTTCTTCGACCATCTCTTCCAGACCCTTGTTGGTTGCAGCGATCAGGCGGATATCGATTGATGTTGCTTTGGTTCCGCCGATCGGAGTGACTTCCCGCTGTTGTAAAACGCGCAGCAGTTTGGCCTGGGTGGTCATGCTGATATTGGAAATTTCGTCCAGGAACAGAGTGCCGCCGCTGGCAACAGAAAAGAGACCCGGCTTGGTTTGTGTCGCTCCGGTAAAAGATCCTTTGACATGCCCGAACAGTTCACTCTCAAGCAGGTTTTCCGGCAGCGAGTTACAGTCGACGGCGACAAACGGCTGATCTTTGCGATGACTGTTGTTGTGAATTTCCCGGGCCGCCAGTTCTTTTCCGGTACCACTTTCCCCGGTTATCAGAACGGTACTGTTCGTCGGAGCAACCTGTAGAATCCGGTGATAGACCTTTTGCATCTGCTTGCTTCGGCCAACAAAAGATTCGCAGAGCTGTTCTTCTAGCTCCTCCTCCTCTTCCGGGAGAGTCGAGATCGTTAGACTTCTTTGGCGTACTGCAGAATCGACTTTTTCGGTTATGTGTTCAGGCAGGAAAGGTTTGGTCAGGTAGTCGAAGGCTCCGTTTTTCATCGCTTCTACGGCAGAATCGACGGTGGCGTAGCCGGTTATAATGATGACTGGGACATCGGGTTGCAGAACGCGAATCGCCTTTAAGACCTCAATGCCGTGCATCCCCGGCATTTTTAGATCGGAAACGACGACCTGGAAATCATCCTTTTGAAGTTTGCTCAAGCCGGTTTTGCCATCGGGAGCAACCTCTACCTGGTATCCTTCAAGGCAGAGCGTTTGCTTGATCCCTTCGCGAAGGACCGCTTCGTCATCTATGACCAGAATCTTTTTTTTCTTGGCCTCGTCCATTTCTGCAGCACAACCCTTCTTTGCATCAATTGGTTTTGGATGACCCGGTGGCGAGCAAATAACTTCACGTTTATCGACTACACCGATAAAGCTAAAGACAGGATGTTATCCATATAACATTATCACACAAATGATAGATTCAGCAATCATTCGAGTCAAGACTTAAGTTCATGTGAAGCAGTCGATGTCTTTCTCAAGTATACCAACCAATGAATTAAACTCATTCATACATTAATAGGTCGATATGTATTGTGATCATTAGTGTTCCTGTTTTTCTTGCTAACAAAAAAAGTCGTCTATTGTTGATGTTGCTCAACTTTATTGGTCCGGTGAAGTTATGCCAAAAACCGCATGTATATAAAATTTATACATGCGGTTCGAAGTGTAAACATAATAACGAGAGTTTATTTAAGTTTCTTTGTTTTATATTGCGACAGACTCCATATTTATCGTTGCTAAAACGTTGTAAATTCATGCTTTGAGAGGTTAGTCGAAGCTTGGAGTGTGGTGCCTTGTTTGTGTTTTCAGGTTTAAAATATAGTCTGTCGAGCCAGGTTTTCAGGGCATTAATGACTTATCCAGCACTTTTCATCCCCGCCTTACGAAAAGAAATGTCTGCCTGAAGTTTAGATAAGTATGCGGCGCACATTTTTTTTGTCCAATGCGATATCAATGATAAATAACTATATAATTCAGCACTTTGTCTGGTTTTAGTAGTTCTGTCGAGGCCTGTGAGCGTTTATGGAGTGTATGAAGATTGTATACACTTTGCCTTTTTAGATTCTTTTTGGCCGACACTTTAAAAATAAAAAATCAATTAAAGCAGTAACTTATAGTGTTTTTTCGTGTTTTAAGAAAAGCTGGCACAGCTGATGCTTTTAAGGAGGGTACAGCATAGTGAAACAACGCTTTACCGTGGAGGATGTCATGAAAAATATTATTCGCAATACATTGGTCGCGCTGCTCATCTTCGCATCTCCAGCGCTTGCAACCGCTGAAGCGAGCGGAGAGGGTGGCAGCTTTCTGTTGACCCTGTTTATCGGTTTCTTCGCTCTGATCATTGTTTTTCAGCTGGTGCCGGCAACGATTCTATTTTTTGGCATGCTCAAAGGTTTGTTCGTACGTGATCACAAAGCTGAAAAGCACTTGAATTAGAAACTTGGAGGATTGGGGTTTTATGAACGGAACGGGTGATGCCATGCAGGGTTTGCTCATTGCCAATGAAGATTGTGAGTCGCGGGAATCATTGGCTGCTCTTTTCAGTTCTGATGATATCCAGGTTGAGGCCACCGATTCAGTTGTAAATGGGTTGGAGGGAGTCCTCAATAAGTCTATTCAAGTTGTTATTCTGGGTGGGGACTTCGACGAGGCACAGGTCGCGAAGTTCGTCCCTTTGTTGAAGAAATGCAATAAGTACCTTTCGGTCATTCTGATTTCGGATGAAATTTCGATCAATCTGCTTCGCCGTATTCGTAAAGAGGGAATTTTCTACCATGCTTTGAAGCCGGCTGGAGATGAAGGCCGGGAAGAAATACGCCAAGCAGTACTTTGTGCCTTCAGGAATTATGAAGCACGCAGAGATGAGCGAGAAACAATTCAATCGAAGGAGGTTTCTATGCAGCGAATTAAGACAATTCTGACATCACTGTCACTTGTCTTGGTGGCGGTCGGGCCGGTAATGGCTGCAGATACTGCCAAGACCTATTCTAGCGGCGTGCTGGTGTTGTTGTTTGTCGGCATTTGTGCGCTGTTGATTATTGCTCAGTTAGTTCCGGCGATTCGGTCGCTTTTCAGTGTGACCAAAGGCGCCACCAAAAAAAGTTCAAATTACAGTGAAACCGTTTCGGCCAAGAAGTAATAACTTCATAACCAGACAAAAGGAGAGGTAGATGATTGAGTTTTTAACAACCATTGGGAGTGTAGAAGAAATCTACACTGTCGTCGATTATTACACCTATATCAAGGGACTTGAATATTTGATCTGTGTTGCTTTTTTCTGCACATTTCCAATGTTTTACCGCTACATCCACGGCGGGGATAATTCGGATCACTAGAGAGTTTGTTTGCGGGACGTATTTTTTTCTTAGACTGCCACGTTGATAATGAATCGGCAGTCTGAACTTTGATAAGGAGATGTGAGTGCTATGTTTGTTGCCCCAAATTGGCACATGAAGGGTTTTCTATTGTTGATGCTGGCTTTAATGCTGCCTTTAAATGCTTATGCTATGGACGCGCCGGATAGTGTGACGATCGATGTTATCGCCCAGTACTATGAGCCGGCTGAATTTGATCACGCGATGCACACCGAAGTGGCAGAAGATTGTTCGACCTGTCACCATCACGCGACTGGAACTGGAACGACGGATCCCTACTGTTTACGTTGTCACAGTGATTATGAAGAGCTTGACGAGGTTTCCTGCCAAGGTTGCCATTCCGAAGATACTTTCTCTGCGGAAGCGATTAATCGGCAAAGCCAACAAGATCTTTTTCACAGCGACATGATCGGACTTAAAGGAGCATATCACCAGAGTTGTCTCGGCTGCCACCAGGAGATGGATGGACCAGTCGGTTGCGAGGATTGCCACGCGAAAAACGATGAAGGTGAGAAGCTCTTTTATTCAGGAGACTATGCGC
Source organism: uncultured Desulfuromonadales bacterium (assembly GCA_945788205.1). Classification (GTDB taxonomy): domain Bacteria; phylum Desulfobacterota; class Desulfuromonadia; order Desulfuromonadales; family Geopsychrobacteraceae; genus Malonomonas. Next base: position 1,274 of record CALZLE010000039.1, on the reverse strand, counting down.
CGGAACCTACTGAAAATGCAGGCTCTGGACATTGATCGAATTCTGATACGGTTATTTACGTTTGAGCATTTTAGCTAGGAGATATCGTCATGAGTAAAGTTAGTCGTAGAAAATTTCTTGCTGGCAGTTTGGCCGGTGGTGCAGCCGTTATGGTCGCCCCCGCTCAAAAAGCTCTAGCAGCTGGAAACTTCAGCGGGTTCCCTGATGGGATGGGTGTGTTGGTTGATATGACCCGTTGCGTCGGTTGTCGCAGCTGCGAAGCTGCCTGTAACAAAGAACAGAACCTGCCAGCCCCTGAGCAATCATTTGATGATTACTCGGTATTCGATCAGACCTTCCATCACGGCACTCAGAAACGTCGGCCGACGGAAGGGGCTTACACGGTTGTTAATCGCTACGAAACAGAAGGTAGTGACAAGCCGACCTATCGCAAAATTCAGTGCATGCACTGTAATGAGCCATCCTGCCTGACATCCTGTTTTGTTAAGGCTTATACCAAAACCAACGAAGGTGCGGTTATTTACGATGAGCACGTCTGTGTCGGTTGCCGGACTTGTATGGTCGCTTGCCCGCATCATATTCCTGCCTACAGTTACTCCAGGGTTATCGATCCGGTCGTCAAGAAGTGTATCTTCTGTTACGAAACCCGCGTCAGCAAAGGGAAGCCGCCAGCATGTGTGGATATCTGCCCGGCTCAGGTGATGACTTTCGGCAAGCGCAAAGACCTGCTGCGGATTGCTCATGCCCGGATCAAGCGGAACCCCGAAAAATATCAGGATGAAGTTTTCGGCGAGCATACCGTAGGTGGCAGCGCTTGGATGTATCTCTCAGGGGCCCCATTTGAAGAGCTCGGTTTTGATACAGATCTACCGACCGAACCTGTTATCAGCAACGTTAAAGGCTTCCTCGGGATGGTGCCGATGGTTCTGGCTATTTGGCCAGCACTGTTTACTGGAATGCATCTCCTAGCGACCAAAAATAAAGATCATGGTCACGAAGACAGCCACGCCGAGGAGGGAGAAGAATAATGGAAAAGTTAGCTATGCATGGAATTAAGCCCGCGGATGGTGCTGAAAAACCATCCGGAGAAAAGTGGAATATCATGGAGAAACTTTTTCTCGGCCTGAGCCTTGATCAGTACATCGGCCAGGTGTTGCGGAACAAATTTAACTGGCTTCTGGCTGCAATTATCGGTGTTGGTGTTCCGCTGATTCTTTATCGCTTCATTTTTGGCCTTGGAGCCGTGACCCACTCTTCCAATGACTATCCTTGGG
>CALZLE010000038.1 GCA_945788205.1 uncultured Desulfuromonadales bacterium | reverse complement strand
GGCAAAGTGGCTGCGCAACTCCTGCGAACTCCAGGTCGGTTTCTCGCCCCGGCTGCCAATTTCGCGCAGCACCAGCAGGCGGATCATGACCTCTTCGTCGCCGCCGCGAAACAGGGCAATAAAGGCGCCGATCGCCTCGCGCGCCTGCAGCAGCGGATAGAGAGCCGGCAGGTCCTCGGTTTCCACCCCCGGGCGGAAAAACTCTGTTAAATCGGTAGTGATCTGTCCGTCAGACATAGATCTCACTCTGCAGATAAGCTTCGAAATTCGAAAAAAATACGCCCCCGGGACCTGAGTCCAAAGGGGCTATTCTTATACTCCTGCCCTCCTCCCCTGTCAAATGTTCTAACTGGAAAACCCATAGCGAAATGCGTTATCGAAGTGGATCTGTTTAATATGACTGACTTCGTGGGCGTGTGTCTTGCGAGGTGGGGTTGGGGTGATTTTAATCTCGAAGTTCTTCCTGGAGAGTCTGAAGAGCTCCTCTCCCTTTCCCCCGGGGAGAGTTAACCTCGGAATCAGGGGGAAGAATTGAGGAGCAGAAGTCGGTAATAAACGACCCAAATCGACAAGCACGTGTGTTATTTCTCTCTCCGCCCGGCCAACCGGTTCCAGGCTTGGATTACTTCAACCTGCTTGTTTTTCTTCCAGCTTGTTAGACACGAAGAGAATATTATTGTAGAATTGTCCACCACAAAGGAGTTACCCAATGGCCACATCCAAAGACTTGTTCCAAGAGGCGATGCATCTCTCACCGCTTCAACGTGCAAAATTAACAGACAGGCTACTCTCAAGCCTGGACATGCCGGACAAAACGCTTGACAAAAAGTGGGCTGAAGAAGTTGAGGATCGCATCGAAGCCTACGAAAAGGGGGATTTAAAAATTGTCTCCCTTGAAGATGTTCTGAAAAAATACAAGTAAATGGAAATTAAATTTCTTGAGATCGCACAAATCGAGTTTGATGACGCTATCTCCTATTACAATTACGAAAATCCTGGCCTGGGTAATGACCTGCTAGATGAGGTGGTTCAAGCCATCAACCGCATAAGCGCTTTTCCTAACGCCTGGCATCCGCTCTCCTCTCGAACCAGGCGGTGCAAAGTTCGAAGGTTCCCTTACGGCATTATCTACCAAATCCGAAAAGATACGATCTTAGTGTTGGCCGTGGCCCATCTCCACAGAAAACCTGACTACTGGAAGAACCGAGTCTGATCTTTAACCTCGATAGACACCTGTCCGTGTTTCAGAGCCGAAGGGGCACCTTGCAAATTAGCTCAGTTAGACCAGTCCCCTCCGCAGCAAGCCCCTATCCTGCCCATAAACTCCTGCTCGATAATGTTGCACGCTGAATCTCCAACGAGAAAGAGGCATCCCATGCCGATTCGAATTGTACGCCTCGGAACCGCCAAAGCCAGCAACGAAGGCCTGCGCATCGGGACAGTCAGGCGTCCACCCCGGGGAGTTCCCAAGAGCGAATTCGCTTCTCAAAATTGGTACGACGTATGGCTTCCAAACGTAGCACCAAGCCCTGAGCTCATGAAATTGGGGCAAGCTGCTGAATCTGAAAAAGACTTGGAAAGGACACAACGGATGCAAATCAAAAAAACAGCTCTACTCATTTTGCTTACGGTCCTGTTAGCCGGCCCGCAGCTTGCCCCGGCAAAAGATCATGGCCATGCCACAGAGGCACCCGCAGACCGTGGCATTCAACTCTCACCAGCACTGAAAAAACTTCTCAACCAGGAGATGGAGGCCATCCAGAAAGGTATGATGGCTCTGGTCCCGGCAATCGCGTCGGGCAAGTGGGATGAGGTGGCTGATATCGGCAAGAACATAAAGGCCAGTTTCATCATGAAACAAAAACTCTCAAAAGCCCAAAGGGAAGAACTGCATCATGCTCTTACACCGGCCTTCATCGAAATGGATCAGGCCTTCCACAAGTCTGCAGGAATGCTGGCCCATGCAGCCGAAATGAAAAACTCTGATGTGGTGAATTTCTACTTTTTCAAACTCAACGAAGCCTGTGTCTCCTGCCACGCAAAATATGCGACCAGCCGCTTCCCTGGCCTCGCCACGTCGAGTGGGCAGGATGAACATCATCATTAATAAGGTGGTCGACCGATCAGGTAGTACCCTCCCTTTAAACGAGGGGGAAAAGGCGACTGAGAAGTTGGGTCAAGGAGCGCAGCGACGGACCCAACAATTTCCTGCGGTGAAACGCCTGTTGGGATTCGTTCCTCAACCCAACCTGACTACCCTGCGACTTCCTTTGGCCTAGAACTCTGAGCGCGAAGGGAGCCAATCCCACGCTCAGGTCCTTATACGCTTGGGCACGCAGAGGTTTCGCCCGCTATGGACACGCCCGCCGCAATTCGCGCAGACGTATTTGGGGTTTTTGTGCAGCTCGGCCAGCTCCACTTTGGAAAGCCTGGTATTCAATTCACAGAGATGCAGATGGTGCTCCTCGGGCTTTTTGCAGGTTGTATTATCGGCCATTGTAAATC
>CALZLE010000037.1 GCA_945788205.1 uncultured Desulfuromonadales bacterium | reverse complement strand
GCTCAGCTTCTCGGATATGACCTGGATTTCAACACTACGGGGTTCGGCTATTTTGTCCGCAACCAATGCCATACCATAAGCCATTGCAGCTAGAAGCAGCAAAACCGGGATGACATCTATCAGCAAATGCTGGAGAAGTGTTCGCAGGTGAGTTTTTACCTGTCGATTTGCTACGTTATTCATCCAAAACCTTTTCATAGCAGCACTCCTAATCGTTTGGCGGGTTCTTCTCTTATCGGTCGAATCGCGCAAAACCTTAGAGATATCTTAATATGTGGGTGGCAGATACTTTTCCTGTTGACACTCGGAAGTCGAGTTTGTTATAAATCGCCTTCCTGTTTGGGGCTGTAGCTCAGTTGGGAGAGCGTTTGACTGGCAGTCAAAAGGTCCGCGGTTCGATCCCGCGTAGCTCCACCAGAAAAATCAAAGGGGTCAGCTGACTAATTTCAGCTGACCCCTTTTCAATTTCCGGTAACGACATTGATAGCAACAACTTCTCACAGTTTCCAGCTTCCGCAATTCGACCCACTTGCACTCTATCTCGACCTATGTCCGCACGGCCCCGGCCTGCTTGAATCCCTGAATCCGCTACCAAAAACCGGACGCTATTCGATTGTGCCGCTCCATTGGCAAGAGCGCTATCAGTTGCGCACCGGAACTCTCTATCGCCACACGAAAGAAGGCGAATCAGCACTGCCAGGCGATCCGTTTTCGCTACTGAGCGACATCCTCAAACAACGGACCATCGCGCCAACAGAAGAAACCCCTTTCCCCGGCGGATTTTTTGGTTATTTTGGCTACGACCTTGCCCGCCAGATTGAAGAACTGCCGCAAACCGCACAGCGTGATTTACCGGTTCCCGATCTCGATCTCTACTGGGTAGATGTTACGGCCGTTTACAACCACGACCAACAGCGGTTGACCCTTGCGGCACTTGACGGGTCGGTTGACTTGTCCGGACTGGAACAATCAATCCGGCGCTCCCAGCAGCAGCTGAGTCCACAACAACTCAAAATAGATAACCTGCCGCAACCACTCATCGCCCAACAACAATTTGAATCGATGGTGCAGCGTGGCAAAGACTACATTGCGGACGGTGATATTTATCAAGTCAACCTCTCCTGTCGTTTTGACGGTCAGATCGAAGGAGAATCCACGGAGCTTTATCGCCGCCTGCGGAATATCAACCCCTCGCCGTTTGCCTGTCTCCTCCACTTCCCGGATCTGGATATCATTTCCAGCTCTCCGGAACGGCTCGTATCGCTCCATCAAAAGCTTGCCGAAACCCGGCCGATTGCCGGCACCCGCCCACGTGGCTACACACCTCCCGAAGACCAACAGTTAGGCGAAGAACTGCTTGGTCATCCAAAAGAGCGGGCCGAACACATCATGCTGCTCGATCTGGAACGGAACGATCTCGGCAAAGTCTGCCAATCGGGAAGTGTCAAAGTCGACGAGCTGATGGTACTGGAGCGTTACTCGCACGTGACACACATCGTCTCCAATGTGCGCGGCACCTTGCGACCCGAATGCGGCCCCTTCGATCTTCTGCGCGCCACCTTCCCCGGCGGCACCATCACCGGAGTACCGAAAAAACGCTGTATGGAAATCATCGACGAACTGGAACCGGTCGGTCGTGGCTGCTACACTGGCAGCGCAGGTTACATCAGCGCCTGCGGGACCATGGACCTGAATATTCTGATCCGCAGCTTTCAGCGCATCGGTAATCATCTCAGCTATCAAACCGGGGCCGGAATCGTTGCCGATTCAATCCCGGAAAAAGAATGGTTTGAATGTATGGCCAAAGGGGAAGCACTACGCAAAGTCTTACAGGAGGCGATGGGATAAATGCTGGTCAACATCAACGGAACCTTTGTCCCGCACGAAGAGGCGCAGCTGCCGATCACTGATGGCGGATTTCTGTTCGGCGACAGCCTGTTCGAAACCCTGAAGGCCCACGGTAACAAAATATTATTACAAAAAGAGCACCTCGACCGACTGGAACTCTCCGCCAAGCTGCTCGATTTCCCCTGCGAGCGAAACCGCATCGAAACATCGCTGCAACAACTCTCCTCTGCCCTAACGGACGATGTCAGCCGCATCCGCCTGACCATCAGTCGCGGTAGCCATCGAGGCCTCAACTTTCCTGACTCAGGGTCAGCTCGATTCCTGCTGACCGCAACCCCATATACAGAAGTATGCGCAACAGATCGGGAAACAGGCTGCGCATGCGTCATCGCACCAAACCAGCGCGTCAATCCACTCAGCCACTTACCGCAAATGAAACGGGGCAATTATGCCGACTGTCTGTACGCCGCGAATTTCGCTCACAACAAAGGTGCCCGAGAAGCCCTGTTTGTTGATGAGGAAGACAATCTACTTGAGGGCTGCACCAGCAACCTATTTACGCTGATCGATGGTCAACTGGTCACCCCACCACTGGGGCGAACCGTTCTCGCCGGAATCATGCGCCGTCAAATCATTGCCGCCGCAACAGAAATGGGAATTCCTGTCAGCGAAAGAGACCTTCCGCGAGCAGAGCTTCTCAGCACTGAAGAAGCCTTCATCTGCAACTCACTTATCGATGTACTGCCGATCGCAACACTCAACGGGCAACCGCTCAACCGCGGGGAAACCTGGAAATCACTCTTGAAAACGTTATTGATCCGGATAGGGACTTGACAAACCGTGCGGGATAAATATAATCGTCAAGCTCGTGCCGAAGTGGTGGAATTGGTAGACACGACGGTCTCAAACACCGTTGCCTCGCGGCGTGCCGGTTCGATTCCGGCCTTCGGTACCAAACCAAATAGAAACGCCTCTGAGATAACTCCGGGGCGTTTTTTTGTGTGACTCCCAACATCTCTCGCTATCATCAGCCTGACTGAGCGCATAAAGACGCTTGATATCCTCATCCAAGGGCTGTAATATCGCGGAGTTGTTAGTACTTAAATGATTAAGACCTTGGGGGCTTTTATGAAAACTTCCTTTTGTACACTTTCTGCGGCACTACTGATACTGCTTCTGTCCTTCTCTGCGCAGGCCGAAACCCGCTACATTTCGGACGTTTTGGTTGTCACCGTCCGCAGCAACACAACCAACAACTATAAAGCGTTAACAACTTTGACCACTGCTAGTCCGGTGGAAATCCTCAAAGATGGCAAAAGCTTTGTTAAAGTTCGGACTAAAAAAGGGATTGAGGGTTTTATTCGCAGCCAGTATGTAACCAAGGCGATTCCGAAAGCGACTCAGATCGCCAGACTAAAAAATCAAAAAGCAGCCCTGGAAGACAAACTAAGGAAGCAACAACTTGAATTTCAAGATGCCACTGGCCTTGCCACCTCGAGTCAAGCCATCATCGAACAGCTCACTGCCGATCTGAACAAAACCATGAAACAGCTGGAGAAGGTCAATAAAGACTATACTCAGTTGAAGGATCAATCAGCTAATGTCCTTAGCGTTACCACCGAACGCGATCAACTCCTCGAAGAAAATAATCAGATCATCAGTGAGCTACAAGTCCTCCAGGAGGAGAATGAGAGCTTCCATCGGTCCAACATGATTCAATGGTTCCTTGCTGGCGGTGCTGTTTTCTTGGTTGGCTGGTTGGCCGGGAAAACATCTAGAAAAAAACGCAGCTACGGCAGCTTTTGATTTAATGAACAAACCTCGAAGGAGCCTTGTTTCTTTCAAGGCTGCTTCGATATCCTAAAACCATCTCTCCCAAGCGATCGAAAAAGCAATTCCAACGACTTACGTCTATTTCCTTACATACCTTAGAAATCTCCACAAGAACAATTCAAAATTAATGTTAATTCCCTTGATTTCAGCAATTTATCGGTTATTTTTAAATTCAAACTTCTATTCATAAAGGGAACAATTTCATGCGCAAAAAGCAACAACAGGAGATACGACAGTTACTGAGCAGCAGAGCTCATAGTTCTCGGGATCTGATAGCTGGGCTCAACGTCAGTCAACCAACCCTGTCGCGCTTGATCAATAGCATGCAAAACGAAATCGTTGTCATGGGTAAAGGCCGCTCAACCTGCTACGGTTTGCCACGAGACATTCACGACAAACCTGGCAGGTTTCCTGTTTACATGATTGATCCGCGTGGCGACGCGCGACTATATGGACACCTGACGGCCCTGCAGGGCAATCAATACTGGTGGGAGGAGACTGAAGGCAACGGTGAGCTTTTCAACAATCTGCCCTGGTTCCTGCTTGACCTTCAATTGAGCGGCTTTGGAGCCCGCTCTTTTGCTTATCGGCGTAGTGAGCTCCTCAAGCTGCCGCGCAAGCAATCAGACTGGAGCGAAGAAGACATGCTCTACGCCACCAGCAAATGTGGCGAGGATCGAATCGGTAACTTGTTAATCGGTGAGGATTCTCTGGCCCGCTATTTCGAACTGGCGCGAGAAATGCCTGCGGCCATTGAACTTGAATCTCGCAAATGGAAGTACCCTCAATTGGCACAAAAGACCCTCGCAGGGGAAATGGACAGCGCCCAGATAGGTGGGGAGCAGCCTAAGTTTGCCGTCTGCGTCGATGATCAGGACGCTCCCTGTCACATGATTATTAAATTCTCTCCGGCGGTCGAAAGCAATGAGGCGCAGCGTTATGCCGACCTGCTGGTGTGCGAGCATCTCGCCCTAGAAGCCGTCCGGCTTTCCGGTTTCAGCGCAGCTCGTTCACGACTGGTCATTGCAGGAAACCAGGCATTTCTCGGGCTCAAACGTTTCGATCGACGAGGTGCTCTCGGACGTTTACCAATGATCTCTTTGCGGGCCCTGCATGCCAGGCTGCAAGCCCCCTGTGACAACTGGATTGATGCTGCAATCCGACTTGAACAGGCGGAACTGATCAGTCCCGCAGATGCACGCAAACTCCGGTGGCTTTCACTGTTTAGCGACTTGATCGCTAATACCAATCAGCACTTCGGCAACATCTCGTTGATTCCACACCATGGAGATAGCTATCTATTAGCACCGGGCTACGGTGTGCGGCCCACCCTTTACGAGCCAATCGCTGGAGAAATCCCCGTCCGCTTGTTCACCCCCCCCTCGATCCGTAACGAAGTTGCTGCCGACCTACCCAGCGCTCTGGATGCTGCAATCCTGTTCTGGAAAAGCGCCGCAGTCGATGAAAGAATATCTTCTGAATTCCGACAAATTTGCTATGAAAACTGCGAGCTTCTAAAACTCAGAGCCGACGGACCGAAGCTGATTATCTGAAAAACCGGCTAGTAAAAAAATTAATCCCATTAAAATTATTGGCAGAACCGATATTTCCGATAGAATGAAAGGAGTATTCTAGCCTCAACAGACATCCACTTACCACAACCGTCCAGCAGGTAAAAACAAATGACCGAAGATTGCGCAAAGATCCTTTTCGTTGATGACGAGGAAGTAATTCTCAAGTTATTACAAGTTCTTATGGAAGGTGAAAACTGGGATTGTCATTTCGTCGACAACGCGGCAGAAGCCCTGTCACGGTTGGAAAAAGAGCCATTTGACCTTCTCGTTTCAGATGTCGCGATGCCGGAAATGGACGGAATTCAGCTGATGACAACCGTCAAAGAGAAGCATCCGGCGATCATTCGCTTATTCTTGACTGCTTTTTCCAAAGACGAAAAGGTTATAGAAGCTTTAAGTGAAGGATATACACAGCAAATTATTCCCAAGCCCTGGATCGATCAGGAGATAAAAGAAATAATTCGCAGTGCCTTGCGACAAAGGGCTCAACAAAAAAAGTACTGCCCCGAATTTCAAGCGCTCATCAATTCAGCACCGCTGTTACCCGCGTTACCGGAAAACTATTCTCGAGTCCAAGGCTGCATAATGGCCGACGAAGTTGACATCGAAAAAATGGCCGTCATCATCGGTCAGGATGTTGCCCTGTCCAGCGCCATGTTGCATTGGTCCAACTCTGCTCTATTCGGCCAGCGTTTTCGCGTCGATACAATTAAAAAAGCGATAGTTGTTCTGGGCACCGATATCGTGACCAACCTAATTCTTTCTGAATCAATCACCGAAAGTCTGGCCAAAACACCTCCTCAAATAGAGGGGTTTGATCTCAACAAATTCAAGAGCCACTCCATCGCCACAGCAACTCTCGCCCGCCTATTGACGAAATCGCTGCACAGTTCTGACGTTGAGCTGCAGGATCGCGCATTTATTGCTGGGCTGCTCCACGATATGGGCAAACTGGTCGCAGCAAGTAATTTTGGTGAGAAGTTCTCGGCCGCGGCAAAACATGCCGAACAGCAAAACCGCTCTTTTTATGAAGCAGAACTGCAGATTCTAGGGACATCACATGCGGAGCTGGGCAGTTTTCTGGCCGAATGGTGGGCGTTGCCTCACTTTATCGTCACCGCTATTGATGCACATCATAAACCGACCTCAAGCCCGATTGATCCAGAAGTTGTCGAAGCTGTATACCTGGCAAATCAGCTGAGTTATCGCTTCGGTTTCGGCTGTAACGGTGAGCAAATCGAACGGGAAATTGATGAAACCATCTGGGGGAACTTCTTCCTGACTGACGAAGGGCTTGAAATCCTTCAGGTTGAAACAGATTCAATTGTAAGCACTCTCTGCGCTCCAAGCTGATTCCTGCTAAAGACAGGTCGAATCCGACGAGCCCCGCCTTTCAACATCGATAAAACAGGCGGGGTCTTTGTTTATCAAGGGGTCCAGTCCATAGCCGTGGGCGACCGCCAAGCAACCACCACAGGCAGCCCGCAAACGACAGCCCCCACACTCTTCACAACCACGTCGATAAGCCTGCGCCGGAGATGAATAGTAAATATTCTGCAAACTTTGT
>CALZLE010000036.1 GCA_945788205.1 uncultured Desulfuromonadales bacterium | reverse complement strand
GATGAGCCGACCAACCACCTCGACATCCAATCTCGCGAAGTGTTACTCGACGCACTGCAGAAGTTTGCCGGTACCCTGCTGCTGGTCAGTCATGATCGGCACTTTCTGCGTTCGTTGGTCGGGCGGGTTTTCGAAATCGATCAGGGGGCAATGCTCGCCTACGAAGGGGATTACGAATACTATCTGCAGAAAAGCGGCCGCGATCATCGGCAACTGTAGACTCAAAAATCGGTTCTGATCTCTCCCAAAGAACCCTCATTGCTAGCAGAGTTGTTGCCTTAAACGCTTAAATTTTATAGGCTACAGCCACGGTTTGTTCTTGTTGTTGTATGCTTTGCCGATATTGTCTGAATCTCTTGGGGTCGTTTCTATGTACAACGAATATTTCGGTTTCAAAGAAGCGCCCTTTTCTATCGCTCCCGATCCACAATTCTTATACATGAGCGACCGCCATCGCGAAGCCCTGGCCCATCTGGTTTATGGCCTGAAAACCGAGGGTGGCTTCGTGCTGCTGACCGGGGAAGTTGGGACGGGAAAAACCACTGTCTGTCGCTGCCTGCTCGAACAGGTCCCGGAAAACTCCGAAATCGCTTTTGTCCTCAATCCCAAATTGACGGTCATCGAACTGTTGGCAACCATCTGCGATGAACTCGGCATTCTTTACCCGGAGGGGAATCGCAGCAATAAAGTTTTTATCGATGCGATCAATGCCTTTCTACTTGAGGCACATAGTCAGGGACGCAAAACGGTCCTGATCATCGATGAAGCGCAAAACCTGCAGGTTGCTGTTCTGGAGCAGATCCGGCTGTTGACCAATCTTGAGACCCATAAACAGAAGCTGTTGCAGGTGATCATGCTTGGGCAGCCGGAGTTGAAACAGAGTCTCGAGCAGCCTGAGCTGCGCCAACTGGCGCAACGGATTACTGCCCGCTACCACCTTGAACCCTTGTCGAAAAATGAAATTCAGGCCTATGTGAGTCACCGATTATCGGTGGCTGGGGTCGATCGACCGCTCTTTTTCCCGGCGACTATCGATAAGCTCTATCTGCTCAGTGGCGGTGTCCCGCGGTTGATCAATCTGCTTTGCGACCGAGCACTGCTCGGAGCTTACGCGAAGGAGCAACACAACATCAGCCCGACTTTGTTGACGGCCGCGGCACGCGAGGTCTTTGGCAAAAAGCCGCAGCGGCAAGCGTCAGCGACCCCGGTCTGGCAATGGGCATTGCTGGCTCTGGTGGTTTTGACCGGTTGCATCCTGCTGTTGCAAACCTATCTGGATCATCAACTGCAACAATCGGTTGCGACACAGGTCAAGGTTCCGATCAGCAGACCTGCGCCTGTGAAGCCGCTTTTGTGGGAGTCGCCGAAGCCGGCTGGCAACAGCAGTGTGTCGGCCTACAAAGCGCTGTTTTCCAGCTGGGGCAAAGAGTTTGTTGCAGAGCAGGGGACTGCGGTTGAGCAAGCAGCGAAGCTAGGATTTAAGCTAATGCTCAAGCGTGGCAGCTTGGGCCGTCTGCGCCAGTTAGATCGCCCAGCAGTATTGAAACTGCGTGATCCACAGGGGCAGGAGTTTTATGCAACCCTGACAAAGCTCGACAATCAGCAAGCCACGTTGATCGTCGCCGGTGAACAGCGGACCGTTTCGATTAGCGCTTTAAACCAGCAATGGTTAGGTGAGTTTTCTCTGCTTTGGCAAGCGCCCCCAGCTTTTGCCGGGGCGATCAAGCCGGGTGATCAGGGTGCGGTGGTACAGTGGCTCGAAGAGCGGATGGCTTTATTACACGGTCGTGGTGTCAGGAGTGGCGGGGTATCGATTCTGGATGGACTTCTGCTTGAAGAAGTGCGGCAGTTTCAGACCCAGTCGGGCTTAGAGCCGGATGGAATCGTCGGTAACTATACTCTGATTCTCCTCAACAGCCGAACCGGGTCGCAGTATCCTTCTCTAACGCGCGTGGACAGCGGGGGTGAGTGACGATGTCTTTTATCCTTGATGCACTGAAAAAATCGGATAAAAAACGGCAGGAGACCAGCGCTCCGCGGCTTGATACGGTGCATGACTCACCGCCGCCGCAAAATCGTCGTCTGATTCGTGCTGGTCTCATGATTGCGGTGCTGGTCCTGGGTTTCGGTGTTCTGTTCTGGCTGCTCTCTTCCGAACCGCAACCTCCTGTCGCCGAAACCAGCAAGCCTCCGTCGCAAGCGGCGCGAACTGCGATCGTTCCACAACCTGCTGTTGCCGAAACCAACAAGCCTCCGTCGCAAGCTGCGAACGTTCCACAACCCGCGGTTCAAGTCCAACCGCAACCGGTTAAGCAGCCTGCACCGCAGATTCTGCCTCAAAATTCGGTACCTCAAGCGTCTCCCGAAGCGAACCGAGCGTTGTCAGAGCAGCGGGTCTATGCCATCAATGAACTTCCCACGACAACTCAGCGGCGCATCCCTGTGCTGCACATGTCTTTACACGCTCACAACAAGATAAACCCATCCGCCGGACTGGTCCGGGTCAACGAGCAGATTCTGCGACCGGGGGCAACGCTCGAGGGCAAATTCCGCCTTGCCGAAATCAGAGCCGATGGAGCAGTTTTCAGCTTCGATGGCTATCGTTTTTTGTTACCACGTCGGACTGGCTCCGAGTAATCTCCCACAGCAACGCGCCGCTCGCCGCTTGAATCGTTTTTAAATGCACATCAACAAGGTGGGTTTAGTCGGGAGAGCTTTTCTGTCGGGATGGTTGTGCTTTTCACGACACGCCTAAAACATCGAGTCTCACCTTTGTCCTGTTTTTCTGCAAAAAGAATAATAGTGGATAAGTTTGTTATGATTAACCGAGGGTCGCTTTTCACTGTAATCGCTTGATGGCTCTGCGGTTCGGATATTTTTTTCTAGGGTTGCCAATGGTTTGGAAAGATCTTCCGGTGCGTCTTTGTTTGGTTGCCTTTGCTTCGTTGCTCAGCCTTTTGGCTGCGGGCACACTTTCAGTTGCAGATCGTCACGAGAATCTTAACCTGACTCCTGAGGAACTCGCCTGGATCGAAGCCCATCCGGTGGTCCGACTTTCCCCCGATCCTGATTTCCCGCCCATCGAATTTATTGCTGATGGTAAATATCAGGGAGTTTCCGCCGACTTTATTTCGTTGCTGGAAAAAAAGCTGCCGCTCAAGTTCGAAGTTATCCCGTTGGAAAATTGGAGCCAGGTGATTCAGGCGGCAAAGGATCGCACTATTGATATGTTGAGTGCAGCCGTGCCAACCCCTGAGCGGTTGGAGTACATGCTGTTCACAAAGCCGTTTGTTGAATTCCCGGCGGTAGTTCTGGTGCAGGATTCTCAGCAGGAATTCCCCAAATTACGTGATCTTGCAGGCAAACGGGTTGCCGTTGTCGCTAACTATGCGGATCATGAATATATGCAGCGGGTGTATCCGAACATTCCGCTGGATGTTATGCCCGATATCTCTTCCGGTCTTCGGCAGGTTTCTTTCGGCAAAGTTGATGCGATGATCCTTAATATCGCATCAGCGTCGTACTATATCGCCAAGGATGGCATTACAAACCTCAAAGTTACGGAAGATACAGATTTTATCTTCGACCTGTCCTTTGCCTCTCGAAGCGATTGGCCAGAACTGCACAGTATTCTGAGCAAGGGAATGGCAACCATCACAGCGCAGGAGCGCAAAGCGATTATCGACAGCTGGATTTTTCTTGGCCAGGAAGGGTGGAACCCTTCTCCAACCTTTATCGCCAATGTCCTGGCGGCGGTCTTTTTGCTGACTCTGCTGATTATTCTGTTTTGGAACCGTAGCCTTAAAAGTCAGGTACAACAAAGAACAAAAGAGCTGCAGAATGAGTTGGAAGAGCGGGTTCAGGCTGAGCAGGAAAAAGAACAGCTGCAGGAACAGATCAATCAATCAAAGAAAATGGAGGCCTTGGGTTTACTCGCAGGTGGCGTGGCGCACGACCTGAATAACATCCTCTCCGGGGTGACCGGGTACGCTGAATTAATGCTGATGAAGTTGCCGGAGGACAGTTCTTTTCGTAAGCACGCAGGTGCAATAAAAGATTCCGGGGAACGTGCTGCTGCAGTGGTTGCCGACATGTTAACCATCTCACGAAATGCCGCTTCGAATAAAAAGATCATCAATCTCAATTGTTTGATCAAGGAGTATTTAATTTCGCCGGAGCATGCCGAGCTTGGCAAGCGGTTTCCGCAGGTCAACCTGTCTAGTCACTTGTCTGACGATCTTTTTAATGTGTCTTGTTCGGCAACGCACATCAAGAAGGTCATCATGAATCTGGTGCTTAACGCTGCTGAAGCAACGGTTGAAGGTGAAATCAGCCTTGTAACGGAGAATTGTTATATCGATAATCCCTTTGGTCAGTACGAAAAGGTCGAAGTCGGTGAGTACGTTCTCCTACGCGTTTGCGATGCCGGGCCAGGGATCTCCGCAGAGGATATGGAGCATATCTTCGATCCCTTTTTCAGCCGCAAAAAAATGGGGCACAGTGGTACTGGCTTAGGGTTAACGGTCGTCTGGAATACTGTCCATGACCATTGTGGCTACGTTGAGGTTGATGCTTTGAAAAACGGCAGTTGCTTCAAGGTTTTTCTCCCCGTTGTCCGCGAGGAGAGGAGTGCTGAAGAGTTTCAGTTGTCGGTTGCAGAACTGAGCGGGAATAGCGAACACATTCTGGTTATTGATGACGATGCACAGATTCGTGACTTGGCTGTTCAGTTGTTGCAAAGTTTGAATTATCGAGTCACATGCGTCGCGAGCGGCGAAGAAGCAATCGATTTTCTCCAGCAGAATAAAGCCGACCTGTTACTCCTCGATATGATAATGGACCCGGGTATAAATGGTTGTGAAACCTACTTGCAGGCCGTTACGCTACAGCCTGGACAGAAGGCGGTGATCAGCAGCGGCTTCTCCGATAACAACGAAGTTCAGCTGGCACAAGCAGCCGGTGCCGGAAGCTACCTGAAGAAGCCTTACAGTTTACAGGATCTCGGGTTGGCGGTGAAGGAGGAGTTGGCTAAAAAATAGCCCGCTTTTCTACCAGGTCGTATCAAGATTGCTGCATAAAGTGCTCTGCCTTTTCTCTGCAGGAAGAAAAAGACGCTATGCTTAATGTGGAGATTTGATGACATTGACAGTTTTATATGAGGGAGTAATTTATGAATGAAAAATGTTTCTATTACCGCGCACATGTTGTTTCGGTTTATGACGGCGATACCTGCCATGTTGATATCGACCTCGGTTTCGGTATTTGGGTCAAGAAAGAGACTCTGCGGTTGCGCCGAATTAACGCCCCGGAAGTGCGGGGCGAAAGCAGGGAAGCCGGGCTCCAGTCCCGCGATTATCTGCGCGAGTTGATCCTTGACAAGGATGTGATGATCCAGACCATTCGTGATAGGAAGGGGAAGTACGGGCGCTATCTGGCGGAGATTTGGATATACGATGCTCCGACTGATCAATGGCGCAATGCCAATGACCTGCTGGTTGAAAATGGTCAGGCGATTTATCAGGAATATTAAAATTCACTTGTTTCTTCGAGCCTTATGGAGTGTTGCAGGAAGGGAAAAATTTCATTTACAAGCCAGCAACACCGGTCGATGTTGTGAATATGATAGAAAAGCTCCTCGAATAATCAGCCACCTGTTTTATTATTTCTTTTTGAATTCGGCCAACTCTCAGGAGATTCCAAACTTCTGCAGTGTTTCTGCTGGCGCTTGATCGAAGTGGGAAAACTCCATGGTAAAGCTTCCTTGGCCTTTCGTTGCGCTGCGCAGTTCGGTCATGTAGCCGAACATTTCCAGCAGCGGGACGGTAGCACGGATAACATCCTGTCCCGGTCGTGAAATTACCCCTTCTACCTGTCCCCGTTTTTGCTGCAAGCTGCCCATCACCCGGCCGGTGTAGTCGGCTGGTGCGGTCAGTTCGAGGGCCATAACCGGCTCCAGCATGGTCGGTTTGCCACCACTTAGCGCGAGAGAAACGGCTCGATTAAGGGCTGCCGAGATGCCGAGGTCAGTGGTTTTATTGCTGTCGTATGGTGCCTTGGTCAGAACCAGCTTCATGTCGGTCAACGGATACCCGGCCACCGGGCCAGACTGACAGGCCGCCGATAGCTGCAGTTGGAGAACTTCTCGGGCCTCTTCCGGCCACTGTTGCAGGATTGTTTCGTCAATTTCGATCTGCAGGCCACTGCGGCGGTCCTGAGGGGTGATGCTGATGGTCACTTCGCCATGATGCATTTTTCCGTCAATTTCTCGCTCGAACAGTTCGTGTTGCTGACTGGCTTTGGTCAGAGTTTCACGGTAGACGACCTGCGGTCGACCGGTTACGGTGCTGACGCTGAAGTCGGTCTCCAAGCGTTGCACAACGACCTCAAGGTGCAGCTCTCCCATTCCGGTCAGCAGAGTCTGGCCGGTTTCCGGATCTTCTTTCACCAGAAAAGTTGGATCTTCCCACTGTAGCTTTTCCAGCGCCGGTGGAAGTTTATCGCGATCATCAACCGTCTTCGCTTCGACCGCCAGTGAGACGACCGGTTCGGGATATTCCAGTCCGGCCAACTGCAGTGGTGTTTCCAGCAGGCTGATGGTGTCGCCAGTGAGGACATTTTTTAACCCGGTGGCAGTGACAATATCCCCGGCAACAGCATGGTCGATCCGCTCCCGTTTGTGCGAATGCATGCGGAACAGGCGGGCGACCTTTTCTTCAGCAAGGGTGCGACTGTTATAGACTGAATCGCCCGGTTTGACACTCCCGGAGTAGAGGCGCAGGTAGGTCAGTTTGCGGCCATCGTCGGCCAGAACCTTAAACGCCAGAGCACAGAGGGGCCCTTTGGCGTCTGTTTTGACCAGCTGCTGCTCTTGATTGTCGAGTCGTGTGGCTTTCTCTGGATTGATGTCGAGGGGCGAAGGGAGGAGGGCGCAGATGGCATCGAGCAGTGGTTGAATCCCTTTGTTACGCAGTGCCGAACCGAGGAACACCGGCGAAATCTGGCAGCTGACGACGCCCTGTCGCAAGGCGGGCAACAGCCGCTCACCGGCAATTGGGTTGCCCTCGAGAAAATCGTTCAGGATGTTGTCATCATAATCGGCCGCCGCTTCAATGATCCGTTCTCGGGCCTGCTGGGCTTCTTCGCGCAACTCCTCAGGGATTTCACCGTCGATCAGTGTCTGACCAAGATCCTCTTCGTGAAACAGAATCGTTTTTTCGTGGATCAGATCGATGACGCCACAGAAGGTGTCTTCGTTGCCGATCGGCAGCTGCAGCAGGACCGGCTTTGCCTGCAATTTTTCGATCAGCGCAATCAGCACTGCCCGGTGATCCGCACCGATCCGATCCATTTTGTTGATCAGACAGATTCGTGGAACCTGATAGCGATCCGCTTGGCGCCAGACCGATTCACTCTGTGGCTGAACGCCTTCAACGGCACTGAAAATTGCCACTGCACCGTCAAGAGCGCGTAGCGAGCGTTCCACTTCAATTGTAAAGTCGATATGGCCGGGGGTGTCGATCAGGTTAAAAGTGTAGTCGCGCCACTGGCAGCAGGTCGCCGAAGCGGTGATGGTAATGCCGCGCTCCTGCTCCTGCTCCATCCAATCCATGACCGCCATACCGTCGTGGACCTCACCCATTTTGTGGATTTCACCGGTGTAGAAGAGAATCCGTTCGGAAACGGTGGTCTTGCCAGCATCGATGTGTGAGATGATGCCGAAATTGCGGATCTGGTTGCGGTTGACATCTGCCATGACGAGCTCCCTGGAACAGCGGATGATAAGTGTTCATATTTCAATGCAGTTAAGCTTAACAGAGCGTGACCCGGTTTGACGGGTAAATCATTCGATGTCGACTCTGAGTTGATCCAGATGATCGAGATCGATTTGGTTAAGGGTAAAATATTCTCGCTCCAATTCTTCGACATAAAAGCGATCGAGGCCGCTGTTGGAAAGGAAATCTTCGCGCAGCTCTCGATCTTTGGAGGCAATAATCTCCGGCAGCAGATTATGCAAGTAGATCGCTTCCTTCTTGATGTCGTGAATAACGCTGCGGAACAGCTTCGGGTCGAGGAGATCACTGATGATACCGCGGACCAGCAGTTCATCGCTTAATTCGTTGAACAGTTTGGTTTGTTCGGATGGCGTATCATAGCGTGAATAGCGGTTACGAATCCGCTCCTTGGCATTTAGCAGGATCGTGTTGTAAAGGCGCTCTTCGGCATCGAGCTGTTTTACTTGCGTGACCAGTTCAGGCATGTCCAGGCGGCCGATTCCGACCTCTGCCAGACCTTTGCGTAAACAGTGCAGCTTGCGTCGACCGAATCTACCAAGATAGCCATTTTCAAGAATATCATCGAAAAACAGTCTGCCGAACAGATCATGACTCAGGTCGTTGAATGCTTGTTGATTGCCGATCAAGCTGCGCAGAATATTATCGGTGAGCCGAAAATTTTCCATGAAGGCCATCTGGCCCAGATAGCTTGAGGTGCTGTCGTAGCGATCGAAAAAGGTAATGATGTAGGAAAAGTTTTCCAGCAATGTCAGTGACGCCCCATCGCGGATTTTTTCATCACAAACTTTGCCAGTCTCAAGTAGTAACTGTTCAAAGCGATGATCACGATTTCGATGCGCTTGCAGCTTCGCAAACAGGAGTTTCTCCATTGCATCGGCGTCGACCCCCTGCTCAATTTTTCGATCCGAGCGGAACAGCTGCTGCAAGATATTCTGGGTGGTGGTGATGTAAATAGGAACAACGGCGGTTTCGTCCGGTTTGACCTGCAATTGCTGGTCGAGGGTTAAAAACATCGCCGCAGGTATTTTGTTCCGTACCGAGAGTGTTTTTAGCCGAATAAGCTGGGCATGCTGGTCGGTGCCGAGAAAGCCTTGATGATGACAAGCGATGAGGATCTTTTTGTACTCATCGATGATTCGGTAATTATCGCGATGCCGGTACATGACATCAACCCGAATTCGCTCCTGCTGGTAGCGATCGATCCCCATGTCATTGGCCAGACTCTGCAGCTCGGTAAAGTACTCATCGGGGATTGAGCGATGCTGGTAGTAGAGCTGTTGAAACTCCTGCTGATAGCGGCGGTTGCGGGTGTTGATCAGGCGGATCAGGTAGAGGGTACTTTTTTTCGGCAGCATGGTCAGCAGATCTGCAACCAATTGGGTATCATCCTGCTGGTTGAGATTGTTGATCCGTTTAAGGCTTTTTCCGAGGTGAAGTAGAATCTGCTCTTGCTGCTGCTGGTGCCCTTTGCCGGCCAATCCTTCAATAAAGAAAAAGCAGTTGAAAACCGCATGTCCCTCGAAAAAGATTTGTTCATAGGTCTGGTCGCAACGGTTGTTTTCACAGATAGCCAGCGCGCCACCCTCGTCATAGCTGGCTCCGAGCAGAGTCAACCGATTGTGGATGCCGTCTTTGGTCAAATCAGCCAGTGGCTGATCGACGCCGAACATATACTCACAAAAGGTGCCACCGTTGCCCTGTTGTCGAATGCCAGTGCTATCGAGAGTCAGTTCGCTGCCGGGGGCAAAAAAACGCAGTTGCTGATCGGAAATCTGATAAAAATGGTGGTGTGTCGTCAGGTGCCCGGCTGCGGTGGCGTAGTATTCGATACTTTCGTTGATCCGGCCATGTAGCCGCAATTCGGTATTCATGACAGCTGGCTCCCAACGGCTTTTTCTTCTGTTTGAGATATCTCCAGCGAGAAGTGTTGCCCGTCATAGGCAAAGCTGATTCGCTCCGGTAGCTGCGGGTCGTGACGGGGGTGATCGACTTCGTGACTGAGGTGAGTCAACAAGGTTTGTCGCGCCCCGATTTTCTGCGCCATCTCAATCGCTTGCGGAATATTGAAATGGGTGTTGTGCGGTTTAAACCGAAGACCGTCGAGCACGAGCAGCTCCAGATTCTCCAACAGCGGCAGAGACTCTTCCGGAATACCATTGCAGTCGGTCAGGTAGGCAAAGGGACCACATCGGTAGCCGTAGGCCTGCATGCCGCCATGGTTCAGGGGGATCGGAACGATATTCAAATCGAATAACGGGAAAGCCGTTTCAATCGGTTGCAGACTGAGTCGGGGGACATAGCCGGGTATTTCGGCATCGGCAAAAATATAAGCAAAATTGTCTCTGACCCGTTCCAGGGTGCGGGGCGAACCGTAAAGAGGGATCGCAGCTTTCTGGCGGAGGTTGAAGCTGCGTAAGTCGTCAATCCCATGCATGTGGTCAGCATGACTGTGGGTATAGAGGACGGCATCAATATGGCGGATATTCTCCCGCAATGCTTGTTGGCGCAGATCGGTGGCTGTATCGATCAGGATATTGTACTGACCGTGCTTTATCAGAGCACTGCAACGGGTTCGTTTGTTTCGCGGATCAGCGGATTGGCATACGCTGCAATCACAACCGACGACCGGGATGCCGGTGCTGGTTCCAGAGCCGAGAATAGTGATGTCAAGTGTCGCAGCGGGCATGATTTAACCGTGGGTTCTTTGCTTTATAAAAAAAGATTTTAATAATCTAACATTTTGCTCCAAGGGGGACAACAATTGATTGTACCAGAGCGCTTGCCACTATGGATGCTCTACAGTAGACTGCGGAGAGACTAGAGGATGTTGCATGAATGAAAAGCAGACAGAAGAATTCAATAAACTTTGTATCCGTTGTATCCGGCAGTGCAAACAGCCGATTTCGATGCTGATGCTTGAGTGCCCACGTTTTCAACCGCGACCGTTCAAATCGGAAAAACATAAGTTTAAACAGCTGGATCTGTTTGGGAAGTAACCAGGGATATTTCTTCTTCGATGGTTTCGAGCCACCGAACACGGGGTTGGTTTTCTCTGGCTCCGGATAAAATCGAAGCACAAGCGGACACGACACTGGAGATAAAATATGGAGATGCCGACAGGAAAGATTCTCATTGTCGACGACGATAAATTGATTATGAATTTGTTGTCCGGCATGCTCGACGAAGATTACGACGTTATATGCGCGGACAATTCACTCGAAGGTCTTCGGCTGGCCAGGCAGGAACAAATCGATCTGGTTTTGCTCGACATCAATATGCCAATCTTCGATGGTCAGAAGCTTTGCCAGACCCTGAAGGGCGATCCGGAGACAAAAGATATCCCGATTATTTTTATCACCGCTCTTGTCTCTGCTGAAGACGAAACCAAAGGCTTGGAGGCTGGTGCTGCGGATTATATTGCCAAGCCGATAAATAAGAGCGTTGTTCTCGCGCGGGTGAAGATTCAAATTGAAGCCAAACAGCAGCGTGAGTATCTCGAAAAATTGTCGACGACTGACCCGCTGACGGGAGTTCCCAATCGCCGTTGTTTTGATGAGACTTTAGAGCGTGAATGGAGGCGCTGCCAGCGGTCTGAAAAACCACTGTCGTTGCTTGTTCTCGATATCGACTGCTTCAAATTGTACAATGATTGTTACGGTCATTTGGCCGGTGATAGCTGTCTGATTAAGGTGGCGCAACTGCTGACGGGGGCTCTCAGTCGCGGTGGCGATCTTTTGGCACGAATCGGTGGAGAAGAATTTGTCGCCCTGTTGCCAGATACCCCCTTCGAATCTCTTGATGTTGTGGCGGATCGATTTCGCACGACAATAGAGGAGGCAGCAATACCGCACGAGCGATCGCCCATCTCTGAGGTCGTGACGATAAGCGTTGGCGGATCAACGCTGATTCCCAACCAAAAGGTTGAACCGGTCGAACTTCACCGGCGCGCTGACGAACAGCTTTATGTCGCGAAAGAGAAGGGGCGCAATCACTATTCCCTCGGTGTGGGTTGAGGGCATGTGCGTGGAGTGCCTTACTCGAGCTCGTCGAGAAAATTTTGTAACTGTGGGATGAATTTCTCTGGCTCAACCAGAAAGGAGTCATGTCCGTAGTCGGACTGAATCAACTGATAATCGACCGGTTTATTCAGTCGTCGCAATTCATTGACCACGTCTTCAGTCTGTGACGGTGTATAGAGCCAGTCGGAACTGAAGGCGAACCAGAGCGACGGACAGTTGAGGCGATCGAGGGCGTCACTGAAGGAGTCGAAATTCCAGGCAACATCGTACAGGTCGAGCGCCTTTGCCAGGTAGAGGAACGAATTGGTATCGAATTTGTCGACAAAATTGCCACCGTTGTAGTCGAGATAGCGCTCAATTTCAAACTTACCAAAAAAGTCGAACATCCCGTCCCGGACCGAGAACCTGCGTCCGAACTTAAGATTCATCGAAGTATCGGAAAGAAAAGAAATATGCCCGACTGCACGGGCCAATGCCAGCCCATCGGCAGGGGGGTGTTCCAGCCGGTAGTTCCCCTTTTTCCAGAGCGGATCGTTGAAAATCGCTTGCCGCGCCAGGGCGTTGAGGGAAATCGCCATTGGCGAGGTGCGGCCAGTTCCAGCGATCGGTACGATTGAGCGGACCATCTCCGGGTAGTGAATACCCCACTCCAGTGCCTGCATCGCTCCCATTGAACCGCCGACAACAGTTTTCAACGATTTGATCTGCAGATGATCGATGAGCAGTTTCTGTGCCCGGACCATGTCACGGACCATCAGAGCGGGAAAATTGAGACGGTACGGACGGCCGGTTCGGGGATTCGTGCTGGTCGGGCCGGTGGAGCCTTTACAGGAGCCGATGACGTTGCTGCAGAGCACAAAATATTTGTTGGTATCGAAAACCTTGCCGGGGCCAATCATATTGTCCCACCAGCCCGGCTTGCGATCTTCTTCGCTGTGGACTCCCGCGGCATGGGCGTCCCCGGTCCAGGCATGGGTGGCGAGGATGACGTTTGAGCGGTCGGCATCGAGCTGGCCGTAGCTCTCATAGGCAATTGTCAGAGGGCCAAGCAGGCGGCCGCTTTCGAGTCGCAGTTCGACATCGAAATCGACATATTCTGTGGCGACCAGCCCGACGGAATCGTTCAAGGAAATTCCCCTTCGCAGATTGACATAACGAAAACAGGCCCCTTCCAGAAAATAGGAAGGGGCCTGTCAGATACATTGTTGAATGGTATCAGTGGCTCCGTCCTCATCTGTCCCTTGAAACGTTCGTTTCAACGGGCAGGAATTGGCACCAGGCACCCGTGACGCTTTTGCGTTACTGGCCGGTTGCCGTGGTTTCACAGGGCCGTTTCCCTCCACCACTCTGGATAAAGACGTTGTACGTGTTGCTTGTGAGATCGACTCTAGCTTACTCGGTCGGCACTTGTCAATTGGAACTGCCGGTCGCTTGGGCCTTCTCGTTGTCCTCCTCGATTTTGAAAGCTCCCATTTCTCGCTGCAGGAGATCGGTATGTTCAAACAGGTTTTCAACCAGAGCGTCCATGTCGTTCGCTCGGGACGAGTTCTCTTCAGCGATCTGCCGCACCATGGAAACGGATTCGACGACCTCGCTACTACGTTCGTTCTGTTCTCTGGTCGCGCTGTCGATCCGTTCAATCATTTGCTGAATATGTTCCATGCTCTGAGCAATTTGTTGGCCACCCCGACCTTGCTCTGCAGTACTGTTTTTGACGCGGCCGGCAATGTTTTTCATTGACTCTGCAGCATTTGACAGGTTTCGGGTGCTGGCGGTCTGCTGACCGATAGAGGTCGCGATCTGGTCGAGCATTTTGGTGATCCCGAGGACTGCGTGGGCAATTGTACGGTTTTCTTCCGACTGTTTTTGTGTCTGTTTGGCGATGCCGGTAATCTGTTCGGTTGAGATCAGTGAGCTTTCGTGGAGCTTTTCCAGTGCTTGTCCTGTCTCAGCAGAACGGGCGACTTCTTCTTGGGCGCGCAAAGTGCCAGCCTCAATTGTGCTAACAGCAGTCTTGGTGCCCTGCTGCAGGTTTTCGATAATCTCCGCGATCTCTTTTGTTGAGACAGAGGTTCGTTCAGCTAGGTTACGGATTTCTTCGGCGACCACGGCAAAACCTTGTCCATGCTCACCGGCTTGGGCTGCGATGATGGCGGCATTTAGGGCAAGCAGGTTGGTCTGGTCAGCGACTTCGGCAATAACGTTGATGATGTTACCGATCGCATCGGAGCGTGACCCCAGCTCATGTATCGCAGTGTAGGATTTCTCCATAATCTCTTCTAATTCGCGAATCCCTTGAATCGTTGCCTGCACTGCAGCTTTGCCTTCCAGGGCATCCGCGGCGGCTTGCTGAGCGATCTGACTGGTCTGCTCGGCACTTTTTTCAATCGTGCTGGTCGCGTGATCCAACTCTTCGGCTGATTTCGATGTCTCGCGGGCATTATTGGAGAGCTCGAGAATGTTGCCGTCAATTTGTTCGTTTGAGGAAGAGAGCTGATGGATAGAGCTGGAGATATCGCTGATGATGCCGAACAGGTTTTCCATCTGTTCGGTGATGCTAAAAGTGGTCGATTCCAGCTCGTGGGTTGCCGCAGCACTTTGCTGGACCGAAGCAACCAGGTTAGAGACGTTGTCGGCAATATCACCAGAGGCCTTGCCGATTTCTGTAATACTCAAATGAGACTGTTCCATCGCCTTGGTCTGTTGGCCGGCGGCGTGGCTGACTTCGCTCGATCGATTCCGGATAGAGCCTGTCGCCTCGGTTAAGCCACTGGAGGCTTTCCGGGTACTTTCAACAATCCCCCTGAGTCGCTCAACAAACAGATTAAAGCTGCTGGCGAGAACACCAATCTCATCATTTGACGTAATTTCAAGTTGCTGTGTCAGGTCGGCATCCCCTTCAGCAATCTCCTTCAGGTTCTGCACCACAGAATCGAGCGGCCTGGCAATGCCACGAGAAATGATGATTCCCAGGAAAATAGCAACAGCCATAACACCGATGACGATCATCACCAGGGTTCGCTGCATCGTTCTGTTGGCAGCCAGAATTGAAGAGCGGTCGAGGGCCACCAGGAATCCAGCCGAGTTGTGGTTAAGCGGATAGTTGTAAACAATGTGAGAGCGGTTATTCAGACTCATCTGCACCGCATCTTCATCGAGCATTTTATTCAGGTTGAGCTGCTTCTTTAGTTCATCGACGCTGCTGGCAATAACTTTTTTACCGTCATGGAAGGCAATCTCAGCGGCAGTGGTTTCCTGCAGGAATTCGGCATATGTATCATCAAGATAATGGTATGCACGCAGATTGCCAATGAGTTCACCTTCATAGGTCAGGGGTACGCTTCCGGTGATGCTGAGATTGTTTCCGTTAATGGCAATTTGTGTGTCGCTCTTTGATTTGAATTCTGTCTTTTCGGGATCGTCCTTCTTGAGGACGATCGGCTTACCAGTTTTTGAATCTGCATCTAATATGTGGCGTTGTTGGTCGGCATAGACGAACTCAAGTCGTGTGAAGCCGAATTGAGCTTGGAAATGTTTCAGGGCAGAATGGAGCTGCTTTGGATCTCCCGTGACCTGACCGAAGTAGACAGCATTTAACAGATCACTATCCTTGCCAATTATTTCAAGCGATTCAAGCAGCTGATCTTCGCTGTTCGAAGCCCCCTGCATGATGTAACGTCCCGCCTGATCAGCCATCAGCTCCATCTGCTCACGGATCTGACTACTGGCAATGTCGGAGAAAAGATAAGTGAGCAAGAGCATCGGTAGGATGGCCAAGGCAAGCAGCCCGGCTAATATTTTCCAGCGGATGCTGATGATTCTTTGCATTGAAGCCTCGTAACAACAGTGATATCCAGTCGAGAGCTGGATTAGAAAATTAATAGAAACCATAAGATTGTATATTGTTAATGGAAAACATGCAAGCAGGTCTTCCCCTTCTTTTTTCCGGAGAAGCGACTTTTTTCCGCGGAATGATTAATGATTGAGCAGTCGTGATTAAAATATCATCTGTTTTCTTCTGTTTGCCGGGCGAAAAAGCGTAACTTTCGGGATCTTCTAAACGGCATGGCAATTGTAAAGAGCTTCTCTGCTATCAAACAATGATGTTGCGAACAACACTGATAAGACGAGGAGGTCTTTCTGATGGAAGCATCGCTTGCGACCCTGCAGCATGGCGGGGATGTTCTGTTTTTGTTACTTGGTGCGGTCATGGTTTTTGCCATGCACGCCGGCTTTGCTTTTCTTGAAGTCGGGACTGTTCGGCGCAAAAGTCAGGTTAACGCTTTTGTGAAGATTCTGTCCGACTGGTCAGTTTCGACTGTTGTCTATTTTCTGATCGGTTATCCAATCTCTTACGGTGTGCACTTTTTGTTGCCTGCATCAGAGTTGATGGGCGGCAATCAGGGGTATGAGCTGGTTCGTTTCTTCTTTCTGCTCTGCTTTGCAGCCTGTATTCCGGCGATTATCTCCGGCGGTATCGCCGAGCGAGCCAAGTTTTGGCCACAAGTTTTTGCCGGAGCCGTCTTTGCCGGGATTTCCTACCCGATTTTTGAATCGATCATCTGGGGACAGAACAGCGCAGGACTCCAGAGCTTTTTTGAATCGACCTTCGGTGCTCAGTTTCACGATTTTGCCGGAAGTGTTGTGGTTCACTCAATTGGTGGCTGGTTGGCGTTGCCAGCCGTTATTATCCTGGGTCCACGGATGGGGCGTTTTGTGCGCGGCCGGAGTCAGGCAATCCCGATCAGTAATATCCCGTTTCTTGCTCTCGGGAGCTGGATTCTGGCGGTCGGTTGGTTCGGTTTCAACGTAATGAGTGCGCAGAGTTTGGATGGAATTTCCGGTCTGGTTGCGGTTAATTCCCTGATGGCGATGGTTGGCGGAGTTCTTTTCGCCCTGGTGACGAGTAAGAATGACCCCGGATTCGTGCACAACGGTGCCTTGGCAGGCTTGATTGCAATCTGTGCTGGATCCGATCTGGTTCATCCGATCGGCGCTTTCTTCATCGGAGGGCTTGGCGCGCTGATTTTTGTTTATGGCTTCCAGTATGAACAGGAGAAGCTGAAGATTGATGATGTTCTGGGTGTTTGGCCGTTGCACGGTGTCGTCGGCACCTGGGGGGGGATTGCGGCAGGAATCTTCGGCTCGACATCGCTTGGAGGCTTGGGCGGCGTTTCTTTTCTATCGCAGCTGGTT
>CALZLE010000035.1 GCA_945788205.1 uncultured Desulfuromonadales bacterium | reverse complement strand
TCCAAGGCATTATCAAATCGATTCCCATGCTTTCGGCTTGTGCCAGTCAACTGCTGCAACTGACATCCAAGCCGGATCATGACTTATCTGAGATTGTCACCCTGGTCAAAACCGATGCCAACCTTACCGCCAGAGTACTTAAAGTTGTCAACTCTGCGGCTTTTGGCCTGATGCACGAAATCACTTCGATTGAGCGGGCAATTGCTTACCTCGGAGAACAGATTATCGTCAGTATTGCTATGGGTGATTGTGCCGGAAAACTGTTCGAAAAAGAACTTTCTGGCTACGAAGCCGCCAGTGGCTCTCTGTGGCAACATGACTTAAGGACAGCGATTGCCTCCCGCGAAATTGTCGTTCAAAGTGGCGTTGATATCAATGCAGAACTCGCCTTCACTGCCGGGCTACTGCACGATATTGGCAAAGCACTGATTTCTGACTATCTACAGGGAACAGCCCCCGAAGCCATCGAACTGATCAACTCACAAGACAGCCAAGACTATCTTGAAGCCGAAGAAAAAATTGTCGGACTCTCCCATACAGATGCGGGATTCGAACTGGCCAAAAGCTGGCAGCTGCCCGAAGAGATCGCCGAGGTCATTCTTTACCACCATCAACCGGCCGATGCCTCAGAAGAATTCCGGCCACTCGTCTATGCTGTGCACCTGGGAGACAGTATCGCCATGATGGGGGGCTTCGGAACCGGATCCGACAGCATGCAGTACCGCCTCGACTCCGACTACGTTAAGTATCTCGATTTTTCTCCACGAGTACTGGACAATGTGATGCTAACCGTCGACATGGAGTTTCAGAAGCTGGAAGAGTCCCTGCGTCATGTGGGGGAAAAAAACGAATAAAGATATCCTCAGAAAAAACTTCCGCGTCGAAACGATTTGACGAGAGAACAATGTCGCTTTAGAGAATAACTCAGTTGAAACTTAAAGTGCTGAACCATAAACGCAGCTAAAAAAGGAGCAAACCAAGATGGGAAAAACTGTACTGATCGTCGATGATTCGAACACCATGCGCAAAATTGTTTCTCGTTCCCTGCGCCAAGCTGGCATCGAATTTGATGAGATCCTCGAAGCGGGTGATGGCCAAGAAGCACTGGCCGTTCTGGCAGACAACAGCGTTGATGTAGTTCTCAGTGACATTAATATGCCGAACATGAATGGCTTGGAGTTTCTCAAAGCGAAGTCGGAAGATGATGCCATTGCTGGCATCCCGGTCGTGATGATTTCCACCGAAACCGGTGCCGATATTATCAATGAAGCAAAATCTTACGGTGCAAAAGGAGCGATCAAAAAACCCTTTACTCCTGATCTGATTAACGAAACCCTCGGGCCGCTACTCTAAAAATGACGAAGGCCAGGTCGCGGTCTGCGACCTGGCCCGGCAACAAGGAGCAAATACGTGGACCGCGCTCAACACATTATTGAATCAACGCAGGATATATTCTCCAGCATGATTATGCTGGATGTCTCTGCGGGCGAACCCTATAGCCGCCATAAAACAGTGCTCGAAAACAGCATTTCCGGCATCATTGGCTTGGCTGGCACCCGTAAAGGTCTGCTCGCAATCCATCTACCGAAGAAATCTGCACTGGCCGTGACGACAGCCTTTCTCGGCATGGATGTTGATGAAATCAATGAAGATGTCCGTGACGCAATTGGTGAGTTAGCAAACATGATCGGCGGCAGCATCAAAAGCGCTCTCGACCCGAAAGGCAGCAACATTCAACTCTCGATGCCATCATCAGTTTTTGGCGAAGAGTACACCATCGACTGTTTGGCCGATGCAGAGGAAATTACCGTACCTTTTAGCTTTGACGGCAACAGCTTCCTCGTTGAACTTCAGATTGCTGCTGAATAGCCCGGAGCGATCAAAAGCACTTAATTCTTTATTAAGCACACCACCAACTGGGAATGCTGTGGAATTTACTAACAAAATCATTAATTCTACCGAAGAGATCTTTAACACTATGGTTTTTATGCCGATCTCAGCTGGAAAACCGTTATCCGAAGAGACAGAGGTGCTCGACTGCCATGTTTCATCGATGATCGGCTTAAGTGGAGATTTCACCAGTATGCTCAGTATCCATTGCCCCGGGAAAGTTGGAATGGGGATCACTGGTGAGATGCTTGGCATGGATGTTGAAGAAGTAGATGATGATGTCAAAGATACCCTCGGTGAAATTGCCAACATGGTCGCCGGTGGCTTAAAGGAATCATTTGCATCAGAAGATATTCGTCTGGAATTATCGATTCCAACAACGGTAACGGGAAAATCCTATACGGTTTCTTCCCCTACCAAAAGCAATCGGGTTATAGTCCCGTTTGACTTAGAGTCAGGGCGCTTTTTCGTCGAGATTAAATACTCTCTCAACTAGGCCCGGCTCACACTATTTTTCCTTGTGAGAGGGCACCTTGGATCAAAGAGCCATTGTCGACACCGTTTGCAGAACCGGCGTTGAAAATCTAGCGACAGAAATCGGTGCACTTCTCGGCCGAGTGCTCACCTGTAACGACATTCAACTCCAGCTCTCCAGTAAAGATACCATCTTCAACGATCCGGGCCGCGCTCCTTCTGCACTTACCCGAATGACCATCAGTGGGGACAAAGAGGGTGATTGCTTTCTGATAACCCAGAGCAGCTCCGCCATTATTCTGGGTGGCACCTTGATCATGCTCCCCGAAGACATGATCGAAGAACATGTTCAAACCGGTAAACTTGATGGTGAGTTGAATGATGCATTCGGTGAAGTTGCCAACATCATTGCCGGTGTCTTCACCCAATCGTTTGTCGATAAATACCCAAAATCAATCCGCTTTATCAAACAATCGGTCGAAGATCTCATCCCGACCAAAATAGATTTGGCCAGTGAAGAGCCCTTCCCGCCCGGCACCTATTTTGTCACCAGTTGCGAGTTGATCGACGGTGAAAACAGCCTTGGCCCCATGGAGTTTATCGTCCCTGCAGCTGCTTTCGATTTAGAAGAATCCCCAGCCCCGGCAGAGGCAACAGCAGAAACAGCAACAGCAGAAACAGCAACAGCAGAAACAGCAACAGAAGAAGCCCCAGCGACAGCTGAACCCGCCACCGAAGCAGAACCCGCAGCAGCGGAACCAGAGGCAGCTCCAAAACCAAAGTTCGGTGATGCCAAAAAATTGACTGATGCCG
>CALZLE010000034.1 GCA_945788205.1 uncultured Desulfuromonadales bacterium | reverse complement strand
GAGGTCACTCAGATCAGAGTAAATTGCGAGCCAGATTGCTGGCCAGTCTTTGTCGTTCCGGTGCCGAGAACATCACCTATCTCCGAACGATTTCCCCCGATTCTTCCCGTCGATCACGACAACAGGCTGAGCATGAAGTTGCCCTCTTAGCGCGAGATGAGGCGCCGCGGTCATGTCAAAAGTTGATTGTTGAATCAGATGATATTGTCGCAGAGGTCTGTCGGCAGACGAAGGAACACGATTTGACAATTCTCGGCTTACAGCATCTCGGCCGGAGAAGTCGACGCATCGGCAGGGTGCCACTGGAAATCGCAAACCGGACACAGGGGCCGATGATTTTTATCGGTGAGCGTGGCCCGACTTTCGGTCGATGATTTCACCTTCCGTTTAGCCCTTCTCTGGGCTTGTTCTTCCGCAGCGATAATGGCATAGTGCGCGAGTCTTGAAAGAAAATAATTGCGCTGAAAAGGATAAAAAAATGGTTCCAGAATCAGTCATGAATGCTTGGAAAGAGCTTCCGGAGAATCGCAAGGTCGCAATCAGCCGTATGTGTGCTAAAAAGCAGGCATTGATTTTCAGTCGCTGGACTGAGGCCGCCGGGCTAAAAAGTTTCCGCCGCGATTCGCTGGTCAGCCGCAAAGCCGGTTCGGGGCCGCGACTTGATGCTGTTCTGTTTAAAGCTGAAGAGGGTCATCTGGCCTGTGATCTGTTGGTCGCTTTTTTTACCGAGCTGTCACCGGAGGTAAACGATCAGTATTTGCAGTTGTTGGAGAGTGCTGGAAACGAAGAGGCGGAAACACAGCTGAAGATTTACGCGCAGTTGGCAAACCAACACAAAGATTGGCCATATCTGCAACTTTATCTGGCGACAGCTTTATGGGTTGAAGAGTTTGCCGAAGAGGATATTGAGGTAGTAGAAAAGTTAGCAGCGGAGCTGGATTAAACTTTACTGCAGTCAGTTTGCCAAAACAAAAGGGCGGCCAATGGCCGCCCCGTTTGTTTAGTGCTTCGGAATCCGTGGTCTGCGTTTTGTGAAGTGCAGATTGATCGTTGGTTCCGATTTCCTGTCCGGGAACAGGTTGTCGTTGTACAGACCGTAGCCTGCTGCGCTTTTTCGCATTTCGTGGATAACGACAGTGCGAACCAGTTTTCTGGTTTGCCTTACAATGAACAATGTTGCTGCGGATAATGAAATCATGATGGCACCTCTTACATGACTGTGAGTTATTTACGGTAATGGTACGCTTGCCCTTTTTCTCTGTCAATAGCCTGAAAAACGTAAAACCCTGTTTTTAAAACGAAAAGTCGTCTAAGTGCTAGAAATGACAACGTAGACGCATTCGGTCAATTGTGAAAATAATTTAAAAAAAGTTCGGTTTTTCATTTTTGGAACATTGTATTCCCGGAATTTAAGAAAAAATAGCGTAAAACTAGCAGGTTAGAACATTGTTTGATGCTTTGGAGAGTCGCTGTCGATGGCTGGGTGCGGCGAAGAATCATTTGTCTGTTTGCAGCATGTTTTGCAAAAAGTTACGATAATCCTTGCGTTTAGCAAACAGACCCTATACAGTGCAGCCTTCTTGACGCCCATCGGTCGGCGTCCGTAAGTGCCTCGGTAGTTTCTTTAGATATTCCCCAGACACCTAGATTCGTTTCCTGCCTAAGACCGTTCCTTTGCGATTGCATTGGAGGGCCGGTTCCATTTTTTGGAGTACATATATTTCATGACGTTTAACGACCTCGGTTTAACGACCGAACTACTTCGTGCTGTGTCCGATCAGGGCTACAGTCAACCAACCCCCATTCAAGCCAAAGCGATTCCCGCAGTTCTCGAGGGTGGTGACATCCTCGCTGGTGCCCAAACCGGTACCGGTAAAACCGCTGGTTTTACCCTGCCGCTGTTACAGCGCTTAAACACCGGACAACCAACGCGTGGCCAGCGTCCGGTGAGGGCCTTAGTGCTTACCCCGACCCGTGAACTTGCAGCTCAGGTTGGTGAAAGTGTTAACTCTTACGGTAAATACCTGCCGCTGCGTTCCACAATTATTTTCGGCGGGGTCAGTATCCGTCCACAGATCAACGCCCTGCGCAACGGCGTCGATATCCTGGTTGCTACCCCGGGCCGCTTGCTCGATCACGTCAGCCAAAAGACTCTTGATTTGTCGAAAGTCGAAATCCTGGTTCTGGATGAAGCGGATCGGATGCTCGATATGGGTTTTATCCGCGATATTCGCAAAGTCTTGGCACTGCTGCCGAAGCAACGGCAGAATTTGCTCTTTTCGGCGACTTTCTCCCGCGAGATCAAGCAACTGGCCGATGGCCTGCTCAACGCACCGACTCTGATTGAAGTCGCACGGCGCAACACCGCAGCCGAGTCGGTTGCCCAGACCATCCACCCGGTCGATAAAAGCCGCAAGCGTGCTTTGTTGTCACATTTGATCAGTTCAAAGAACTGGCAGCAGGTCCTGGTTTTTACTCGGACCAAGCATGGCGCCAACCGACTGGCCGGACAACTGGCGAAGGATGGCATCAACAGCGCCGCCATCCACGGCAACAAAAGCCAGGGGGCTCGCACCAAAGCTCTGGCTGATTTTAAGAAAGGCGCAGTCCGCGTATTGGTTGCCACCGATATCGCCGCTCGCGGCCTCGATATCGATCAGCTGCCACAGGTGGTCAATTTTGAGTTGCCGAATGTGTCAGAAGATTATGTCCACCGGATCGGTCGCACTGGCCGCGCCGGGCGCGAAGGGGAAGCGGTATCACTGGTCTCGATTGATGAGCAGAAATTGTTACGCGATATCGAAAAGCTGCTGAAGCGGCAACTGCCGAAGGTGGTCGTTGATGGCTATACGCCTGATCCGAATAAGGTGGCTGAGCCGGTGCAGAAGAAGAGTGCGCATCCGGCCGGGAATAAGGCGAAGCACAATCGCAACCACAGCCGCGGGAAAAACAAGCCGAATGGCAACCGAAGCGGGTCAAATCAACGTCATCGGTCGAGCGAAAACTGAAACCGGTCTAAAGCTAATCAGACCGCACCACGTAGCTGACAATGGATTCCGGGGCAAACCGTCTGGATTGTCCCGGAATTTGAGTACTGCCAACCTGTTTATTCTGAGCAGCTGGCTCCAAAGGCAAAACAGGAATAACAGCGATGGTGTCTGAGCATGACGCGCTCGGACATCGCTGCCTTTAAGGTTCGTCCCAGATTGTAATCACTATCGTCATCAGTCAGAGTGCAGGCGTAAACGGCACAGTCGCCGTTTTGTTTGACGATCATTTTGCTGTTATTGCACATGAAAGCTTCTCGCTGCGCAGCGGTGAGGTAAGTTGTCATGCAGTTTTCGGTTATTTCTGGCACCTCTGGTGTTGCTTTCGGTTTGTGGAGTTCTGGAAATTTGATGATGGTGATATCGAGCGGTACGCCAGCAGCAAGAAAATAAGGAGCGTAAGCTTTGTCAGCTGCTATGCTATCCTCCTCCGCCAGCATTTTCCGCGCAATTGAGACCCCAAAACCCGCACGGTAAAGTTGCCCCAAAGTCTCCAGTGCTTTTGCGAAGTTTCCCTCGCCGCGTGCTGCGTCATGTTTTTGTGGATCAGGATAATCCAGGCTGACGCGGAAGTTTAAGCTGTTCGGTTTGTCGATAAGTGGTTTCACCTTGGCAAACTGGTTCATCAGGGGAGCGGTTGCATTGGTCAGGACCTGGCAAGGCTTGTAGCTCAGGGCGTAGTCCAGAATCGAGATAAAGTGTGGATTGACGAAGGGTTCGCCGCCGGTGAAGGAGAACTTGTTGACTCCCAGTTCAACCGCCTCATCGATATAGGTTTTGGCATCGGCCAAGGTGAGGAATTCGATTCGATCATCGCCGGGTTTGGAATCCTCAAGGCAGAAAGGGCAGCGTAGATTGCAAGACGTGCCGGTATGAAACCAGAGTTCATCTAATAAATTTGGCTGAATATAGCCGCGCTTTTCACCCTTGCTGCTGAACAACCAATTGTTGTCGTGCTTCGTTGGCATCGAAGAAAACCTTCCTGTAAATTTCAGTATAATCCAAGTTGTGTCGCTCAGGTCAACTGCCGGTCTTGAATACAGAAGTGATTCTTGCGCTGGGGTATTTTGCTCGTCCACGTGCGGAAGTTATTCGCCGTCATCAATTCGGGATG
Organism: uncultured Desulfuromonadales bacterium; assembly: GCA_945788205.1. Classification (GTDB taxonomy): domain Bacteria; phylum Desulfobacterota; class Desulfuromonadia; order Desulfuromonadales; family Geopsychrobacteraceae; genus Malonomonas. The sequence goes on along the minus strand of CALZLE010000034.1, from coordinate 1,752 downwards.
CGATTTTGGATTGCATAGTTCGACTTGCAGATTTTTCTGCTGCTGAGTCGGCTTTTGCTTCGGGTCTCACCCTGCACCAAATCGATTCAGTCCAAACAATTCCGCCAGGTGGAGGACCCCTGATCGGTCTCGATGAGCCTGGTTCGATTGGTATGGGAATATCCGGTCACGAGCGTCGCAATTTCCTGTTGTAAATTCTCCAGGCAGCTGCTGATCAGCTCTTTGCTGAAGCCTTTTCCACCAAGCTTGATGACCATATTCATAACCACAATCCGGCTGATTAACTCTCCTAGTTCCGCTAATTTTCGCTGTGAAAGTGGCGCGTCAATTGCGAAGCAGAGGAGCTTTTTGAGTGGTTCGACTGCTCGGCTGGTGAGTTCAAAACGGCTCAAATAGCTCAGCAGCTGTTTCTCTTTAGCGACCTTCATCTGTTTGAGTAGAGTTTCGCCGATCTGGATGTAGAGAATGTCGTTGGATCCTTCAAAAATCTGAAACGGACGGTTGTCGACCGTCGCCCGTCCTGCGAAGTGATCGAGCCTATATCCTTTAGCACCGACCAACTGCAACAACGATTGAGAGGCTTCCTGCATCAGATCGGTGATGTAGGTTTTAACCGCATTTGCCTCCAGCCCATGAGTGGCCAGATTGTTTTCCAGCCCGGCCCGTTCGCAGGTATTTACGCAGAGCGCCGAACAGATAGTAACTGCCGATTGCAGACGTGACAGCCGGGCCTGAACCTGATCGTAGCTGAACAGATTTTTGCCGCCGACCAGTCGTTCACGACAGTGGTCGGTCGCTTCATCGAGAATCCGCGTGAGGAAACCCATCGCCATCGCTGGAAACTGCATACGGCTGCGATGCAACAGGTCGAGCATCATTTTTACGCCAGTACTCTGCGGGATCAGTCGGTGAGTGGCGGGTATCGAAACATCGATCCGATTACGACCGTAGGGGAGCATGTAAATACCCAGATTATTGAACTTTTCCTCAACCACAATCTGCTGACCGGGCGCATTGGCATCGCAGATAAAAAAATCGAGATCGCGAGCGAGTCCTTTTTGAGGATTGAATTTGCGTGCGGTCAACAGCCAGTAATCGGCCCATCCGGTCAGTCCTGCCCAGTGTTTGGTGCCCTGAAGGTGGCAGTTGTTTCCCTGCTCTGTCCAACGACTCTGCATATGCAGTGCATCGCTGCCGAAGTCGGGCTCGGTGATCATCAGGCCGCCCATTTTCCGGTGTTCAACGAAATCTTTTAACACCGCTTCGCGAGCCGATTCCTGAGCATACTTACTTACAGGTTGGATGAACAGTGCCCAGTTGATGCCGAACATCAGTGCGAGGGGTAGCGATTCATAGGATGCTGCTTCGACTAAAGCAACTCCTTCGTGTAGCTGCCCACCCCGACCGCCATACTGTTGAGAAATAAAAGTTGAAAACGGACTACAGGCCATTATTTCCCGCAGCACATACGGTGGTAGTCCGCGACTTGTGCTGAGTTGGTCGAGATCTTCACGGGCATTAAAAACATTCTTCAGGCTATTTTTGAAGATCTGCAGAAACTCAGGAAAGGGGGTGGCACTGTTCACTTGCTCCGGTTTTGTCGGGACGTTCTTCTTCTCTACGGTTTCCATCGACACGACTCCGAAATTATGAGAAATGTAACGGTTGATTCATAGTGTAGCCTTGTTTCGTGCTTCATCAAGGGAAGGGTGGTGACCTGTCGGTAACGGACAATCTTAACTTGTTCTCCTG
>CALZLE010000033.1 GCA_945788205.1 uncultured Desulfuromonadales bacterium | reverse complement strand
TCTTGCCAATGGTTTGATTCAACGATGGACAATTCTTTCGGCGGACGAGCTTGATCCGAAAACCGGAGTTCCGGTGACGGTGCCGAAGGTGGTCAGTGACAGTGCACCGACTGTCCAGGATATCGATCTGAAAGTCTCTGATGAGCAGCTTCTGGACATCAGTCGACAGGGGATGCTAGCACTTAATCTCGAAGAGATGCAGAAGATTCAGCAGCACATCGCCGATCCGGAAGTGGTCGCGATCCGTGAAAAGGTTGGTTTGGGTGCGGTACTCACCGATGTTGAAATCGAAGCGTTAGCGCAGACCTGGAGCGAGCACTGTAAGCACAAGATTTTCTCGGCGAAGATTGAGTATGAAGACGAGAACGGCAATAAAGAAACCATCGATTCTCTGTTCAAGACTTACATCGTCGGTGCAACCCGCGATATCCGCGCAGCGATGGGGGAGGATGATTTCTGTCTTTCCGTTTTTAAAGATAATGCTGGTGTCATTGAGTTTAACGATGATTGGAGCCTCGTCTTCAAGGTTGAAACGCACAACTCCCCCTCGGCGCTCGATCCTTACGGCGGCGCACTGACCGGGATTGTTGGGGTTAACCGCGACGGGGTCGGTACCGGCATGGGCGCACGGCTGATCTTCAACACCGATGTCTTCTGCTTCGCTTCACCGTTTCTCGAAAAAGAGCTGCCGCCGCGTTTACTTCATCCGCGTCGAATTTTTGAAGGGGTGGTTGAAGGCGTTGAGCATGGTGGCAACAAAAGTGGTATCCCGACCGTTAACGGTTCGATTGTTTTTGATGAGCGTTTTGCCGGCAAGCCACTGGTTTACTGTGGTACCGCTTCAATCATGCCACGGATGCTCAACGGTCAGCCTTGTCACGAGAAGAAGGTTCAAGTCGGCGATCATATCGTGATGACCGGAGGCCGGATCGGGAAAGACGGAATCCACGGTGCGACCTTCTCTTCGGAAGAGCTCCACGAAGGCTCGCCGGTGACAGCGGTTCAGATTGGTGATCCGATTACCCAGCGCAAGATGTTTGACTTCTTGATTATTGCCCGTGATCGCGGTCTCTATAATTCCTTTACTGACAACGGTGCCGGCGGTCTTTCTTCCTCGGTTGGCGAGATGGCGGAAGACACCGGTGGTGTTGAAATGCATCTCGATCGCGCGCCACTCAAGTATTCCGGTTTGCAGCCGTGGGAAATTCTGATTTCCGAAGCCCAGGAACGGATGACCCTCGCAGTTCCGCCAGAGAATCTCGCTGAGTTCATCACGCTGGCGGAAGAGATGGATGTTGAAGCGACCGATCTGGGTAATTTTACCGACTCCGGTTACTTTCATTGTCTCTACGAAAACAAGACCGTCTCTTATCTGTCGATGGAGTTCCTCCACGAAGGTGTGCCGCAGATGGTGATTCCTGCCAAGTGGCAGCCGAAACAGTTGAGCGAGCCACAACTGGATGCCCCACAGGATCTGAACATTGAGCTGCAGAAGCTGTTGGCGCGCTTGAATATCTGCTCTAAGGAATCGGTCGTTCGTCGCTACGATCACGAAGTGCAGGCTGGCACAGTCATTAAGCCGCTGGTCGGAGTTGCCAACGATGGTCCTTCTGACGCTGCTGTTTTCCGGCCAATCCTCGACTCCTTCGATGGGGTCGTGGTTTCCCACGGTATCTGTCCAAATTACAGCGATATCGATACCTACCATATGATGGCCTGCGCCATTGATGAAGGCTTGCGTAATTTTGTTGCTGTCGGTGGCAATATTGATCACGTCGCCGGTCTCGATAACTTCTGCTGGTGTGATCCGGTCAAGAGTGACAAAACTCCTGATGGCGAGTACAAAGCTGCGCAGCTGGTTCGTGCCAACAAGGCTCTCTACGATTACTGTGTCGCTTTCGGTGTGCCGCTGATCTCTGGCAAAGATTCAATGAAGAACGATTATCAGATTGGCGACACCAAAATTTCAATTCCGCCGACGGTTCTGTTCTCGGTGATTGGTAAAATTGCTGACGCCCGTAAGTCTGTATCGATGGATGTGAAACGACCCAACGATTTGGTCTACCTCCTCGGAGACACCCATGACGAATTGGGGGGCTCCGAATATTATGCCGAGCTTGGTGAGTTGGGCAGCAATGTGCCAAAGGTCGATGCTGAATCTGCTCTGCTCCGCTACCGCACCTTAAATAAAGCCCAGCTACAGGGACTGGTTGTTTCCTGCCACGACTTGTCTGACGGCGGTCTGGCTGTCGCCTTGGCGGAAAAAGCGTTTGCTGGTGGCTATGGTATTAAGGCGTCCCTGGAGAAAGTCGCCGCAGATGTCAAAATGCGGGAAGATAAGGTTCTCTTCTCCGAATCACAAAGCCGCTTGTTGGTCACGATCAGGCCGGAACAACGGGCTGATTTTGAAGCCTTGTTTAAAGGTCAGAGCTGTCAGTTGATCGGTAAAGTTACTGTGCAGCCAGAACTGCTGGTAACCGGAAAAAACACGAAGGTCCTGATCAGCACTCCGATAGATTTACTGAAAGAGGCGTGGCAAGCGCCGTTGCGGGAGATGTGAAATGCCCAAACAAGTTAAAGCGATTGTCATCGCCGGAAACGGCACCAACTGCGAGCGAGAAGTCGCCTACGCCTGTAAGCTTGCAGGCGCTGATGTGTCAGATATCGTACACATTGCCGAATTGCTCGCGGGTCGCGTCAAGTTGGAGGATTACCACTTCCTGAACCTGGCCGGTGGGTTTCTCGATGGCGACGATCTCGGCAGTGCAAAGGCCGGCGCGAATCGACTGTTAAATGCCAAGGTTGCCGGAACCGAACAGACGATCGCCGATCAAATTCGTCAGTTTGTCGCTGCGGGAAAACTGGTGATGGGCGTCTGCAACGGTTTTCAGTTGATGGTCAAGATGGGCTTGCTGCCCGCACTGACAGCTGATGGCAAGCAGACCTGCTCTTTAACATTCAATGATGGTGGTCGCTTTGAAGACCGTTGGGCCTGGCTCAAGGTTGATGCTGATTCTCCCTGCATTTTCACCAAAGGGCTTGATGCTGTTTACCTTCCGGTTAGGCATGGTGAGGGTAAATTTGTCACTGACAACAAGGGAACCCTGAAGCAACTTGAACAGCAGAACCTGGCCGTGGTCAAATATGCCGATGATGATCTGCAGCCGACACAGGAATACCCCGCCAACCCGAATGGAAGTCAGGCTGCAATTGCAGGCATCTGCGATGCAACCGGTCGATTGTTCGGGCTGATGCCTCATCCCGAGGCATACATCCATCGCACTCACCACCCACGTTGGACGCGAGAAGAACTGCCTGAAGAGGGTATGGGCTTGTGGATGTATCAGAACGCTGTCCGCTTCATTCGTGAAGAATTACTACCGTAGGGAGTCATCGAAACTGATGTTTGATAAATTACACGAAGAATGCGGTGTGTTCGGAATTTTTGGCCACCCCGAAGCTGCCAACCTCAGTTATTTGGGTTTGTATGCGTTACAGCATCGCGGACAGGAGAGTTGCGGCATCGTCGCCTCTGACGGTCATCACTTGAAAGCACACTTAGGCATGGGACTGGTGTCAGATGTTTTCAAAAAAGATGACGTCTTCGAGCGCCTGCCGGGCAGCGCCGCGATCGGTCACGTGCGTTATTCAACGGCTGGTGGCAATGACATGAAGAACTGTCAGCCGATTATGGTCGATTACTCGCGAGGCAGTATCGCCATTGCTCATAACGGTAATCTGGTCAACGCGCAGGAATTGCGGAATCGACTGGAAGTCAGTGGTTCGATTTTCTCCACAACAGCTGATACCGAAACCATCATTCACTTGATCGCCCGAGCTCAGTCTGACTCATTGGTCGATCGCATCTGTGAGGCGCTACATAATGTCAAGGGCGCGTACAGCCTGGTCTTTTTGACCGAAACCCGGATGGTTGCTGTGCGTGATCCGAACGGTTTCCGGCCGCTGAGCCTTGGGAAGCTTGATGGGGCTTATGTCGTTGCGTCGGAATCTTGCGCATTCGATCTGATCGAAGCAGAATTTATCCGCGAACTTGAGCCGGGAGAAATGATTGTCGTTGATAAGGATGGCATGAAGACCTTTTCTCCGTTTAAAGAAACCCGGAACACTCCCTGCATTTTTGAACATATCTATTTTGCCCGTCCGGACAGCATTATTTACGGGCGTATGGTCTATAACGTGCGTAAGGAGTTTGGTCGACAGCTTGCGCGTGAGTATCCGGTTGAAGCTGATATCGTCATAGCTGTGCCTGACTCTGGGGTTCCGGCAGCGATGGGTTATGCGGAAGAGGCCGGGTTGCCGCTGGAACTGGGGTTAATCCGGAACCATTATGTTGGGCGGACCTTTATCGAGCCGCAGCAATCGATTCGCCACTTTGGCGTCAAGCTTAAGCTGAACCCGGTCCGCGACGTTATCGAGGGCAAAAGGGTTGTTGTTGTTGATGATTCGATCGTCCGTGGCACCACATCACGCAAGATCGTCAAAATGATCCGTAATGCTGGGGCCAAAGAGATTCACGTGCGAATTTCCAGCCCGCCAACCAGTTTCCCTTGTTTTTACGGTATCGATACGCCGTCGCGTAAAGAGCTGATTTCAGCGTCGCATACACTTGAGGAAATCAACAAATATGTCACCTCGGATACTCTCGGCTATTTGTCCAGAGAGGGAATGCATGCAACCGTTGATAAATTCGGAGACGATAAACTCAATTTTTGCGACGCTTGTTTCAGTGGCGAATATCCCGTAAAATTCCCACGTCTTAAGTCTGACGATCAAATGGGATTGTTTTGATAATCAATAGCTTACTGGCTATTTTTAAGGTTGTTTCTAGGAGCTGATATGAGTGTTAAAGATGAATTGAAGCCGATTCTTGTGGAAATGTCCTACGAGGAGCGTGAGGTCACGCTCGCTTCGGGTCGAAAAAGTAATTTTTACTTTGATGGCAAACAGACGACTTTACATGCCGAAGGTGGACTTCTGGTCGGCAAGGCTTTCTGGGAAGAGGTCAAGACCTTTGCTGGACCGATTCACGGCGTTGGCGGTTTGACCATGGGGGCTGATCCCATTGCGACTGCCACCTCGATAGCAGCTCATCTTGCTGGTGAAAAGGTTCATGCTTTCATCATCCGCAAGGAACCGAAAGGTCATGGTACCGGTCAGTGGCTCGAAGGACGGAAAAATTTACCACCCGGTTCCAGAGTCGTTATTGTTGAAGATGTCACCACGACAGGGGGCTCATCTCTGCAGGCGGTAGAGCGAGCACAGGAAGAGGGTTTGATTGTCCTCGGGATTGTGACTCTGGTTGATCGTGAAGAGGGTGCCCGTGAAGCGATTGAGTCTGCCGGACAGCAGTTACGGGCAGTATTTACCCGTACGGAAGTTATCGGTTGAAACGATAAGGCTCAGGGTGAAATTATAAAGTAAACGGGGCGTTGGTTCTTAACCAATGCCCCGTTTGTTTATTCATCTTCTGGCGGAATGCGATAGACGTCGAGAACGCCAGGGAGTTGTTTAAGGTATTGGCAGTTCAGCGAATAGGTCTGGCCAACAACACCGATAATCTTCCGGTCTGCGCCGGTCGATTGGTGAAAGTCGAAATCTCGTTCCACCAGAAACTGTTTGATCTGCTCAAGGTTCTCCTCCGTAGCAGCTTTTTTCATAATCACTAACATCGATTATTCCCCTTTCGACCGGATTCGTTCAAGGCTACGGCTTTCATCGATAACCCGCTCGAACAGGCGGACAATTGCGTCATTGTCGAGCGGACCCGGGTTGATTTTTGTCATCCGATCGAAAATCAGCTTCTCCCGCTTCGGATCGTAAATTGGGCGGTTGAGCTTCTTTTTGACATGGCCAATTTTAAGCGCGAGGTCTGCTCGCTCATTGAAGATGCGCAGCAATTCATCATCGAGTTGATTGATCTTCAATCTAATGTCATCGATATCCAAAATCTTATCCTTTAGCTGTTGTCCCCAAGATAATGACAACCTGGTATGACGGTATCGTGAAGTGAGTTTTCATCATCGGTATCCGGATAGTCGATCGTGTAATGCAATCCACGGCTTTCTTGTCGCATCAACGCACTCTGCACAATCAGCTTTGCCACAGTTGTGATATTACGTAATTCGATCAGATCTGAAGTAATGTAGAAATTCCAGTAGTACTCGATGATCTCTTCCTGAACGAGGTTGATACGGCTGAGCGCCCGGTGTAAGCGTTTGTTGGAACGCACAATGCCGACATAATTCCACATGCTGCGGCGGATCTCGTCCCAGTTGTGGGCGACCACGACTTCTTCATCGCTGTCAGTTGCCGAGCCGCTATCCCAAGGTTCAATCAGCGGGTAGGGTGGACAGTCTTCAGATAGCCGCTGCAATGAAGTCTCCGCAGCCTGTTTGGCGAAGACGACGCCTTCGAGCAGGCTATTGCTGGCGAGCCGGTTGGCCCCATGAAGCCCCGTGCAGGCGACTTCACCGATGGCAAATAGATTCCGGATGCAGGTTTCGCCAGTGCTGTCTGTTTCCAGTCCGCCGCACAGGTAGTGAGCTGCGGGGACAACCGGTATCGGCTCTTTGGTCATGTCGATACCGTATTCGAGACAGGTTTGGTAGATTGTCGGGAAGCGGTCGCGAATGTAATCTGCGCCTTTATGGGTGATGTCGAGGACGACACTGTCATCCCCATGCTTTTTCATCTCATTGTCGATGGCACGGGCAACAATATCCCGTGGTGCCAAGTCTTTTAAATGATGGTAGTCAGGCATAAAAGCGTAGCCATCGAGCCGACGCAATATTGCTCCTTCACCACGCACTGCTTCAGAAATAAGGAAAGACTTGGCGTTGGGGTGGTACAGGGTTGTCGGATGGAATTGCATAAATTCCATATTGGCAACCGACGCACCGGCGCGCCAGCCGATCGCCAATCCGTCGCCGGTGGCAACGTCCGGGTTGCAGGTGTAGAGGTAGACTTTCCCAGCACCGCCAGTGGCCAGTACGGTGAACCGAGCGCCGATGGTGATAACTTCGTTATTCTCTTTATCGAGAACGTAAGCACCGAGACAGCGGTTTTGAGGTAGATCTTTTTTAAGAATCTTACCTTCCGTAATGAGGTCAATAGCGATATGGTGCTGATAAACCTTAATATTCGGGTGGTTGAGTGTTGCTTCAACCAGAGCGCGCTCAATTTCACGGCCCGTTGCGTCTTTGGCGTGGAGGATGCGTCGGTGACTGTGGCCGCCCTCGCGCGTCAGATCATATTCGTCTTCTTGATTACGACTGAATTTGACACCCCAGTCGATGAGATCGGCAACTGCTTTTGGCCCTGACTTTACCACCAGGTCAACAATGTCGGGGTGGGGCAGGTTGACGCCAGCCACCATCGTATCTTCAGCATGGGCGGCAAAGCTGTCCTCTGCGGATGAGACTGCGGCGATTCCCCCTTGAGCTAACTGAGTCGCCGTAATATCGATATCTCTTTTGGTGACAAGCGATACGGTTCCGTGGTCTGCGACTTTGAGTGCGTAGGAAAGGCCTGCGATTCCTGATCCGATCACAAGGAAATCAGATGTAATTTTCATACTTTATTGATCCTGACTGGAAATGTGTCAGTATTTGATTACATGCGAAATTTTCATGAGCGGCATTATCGTTTGCAGTGCTAGTGTTGTCAAGAAATTCACGGGTTAATGATGTTGATATTAATAACTGATTCAGCTAAGATTACAAAATGCTCATAAATGCGCGACATAGTATCCTGTTTTTATTCCTGATCGTTGGTTTTTTTGCCCCTGTTGTCAGCGATGCAGCCATTTATCGTTATGTTGACGAGAATGGCCTTTTGCATTTCACCAACGTTCCAACAGAGAGCAAATTTCGTTTTTACCGGGGGGATGGCCAAACCTATCAGCTGGAAACGCTCATACAGCATTTTGCAAACAAGTTCAGCCTGGATGCTGCCTTGATTAAGGCGGTTATTAAGGTAGAGAGTAATTTCAATCCACGTGTCGTTTCAAGTAAGGGAGCGCAGGGCTTGATGCAGTTGATGCCAGGTACTGCCCGAGAGGTCGGGGTCAGTAATCCCTTTGACCCATCGCAATCAATTCAGGGGGGATCCTTCTATTTACGAAAAATGCTTGATTCTTTCGACCTGAACCTCGATTATGCGCTTGCCGCTTATAATGCCGGACCGACGACGGTGCGCAAGTATGGTGGCATCCCCCCTTACGAAGAAACACAGAATTACGTAAAGCGGGTCAAACATTACTTTGATTACTATCGCCGCGTGAAGGGCACTTATTAAAATGTCTCAAGATGTCAAATTAATGAACTTGCCAAATATCCTCACTTTGGCGCGGATTGCAGCTGCTCCGGTGGTGGTTGTGCTGCTGATGTTCGAGTCGAAAGAAACCAGTTTCTGGGCCGCTGTGATATTTTCCATTGCGGCAATTACTGACTGGCTGGACGGCTACCTGGCGCGTAAATGGCAGATCGTCACGGTGTTGGGGAAGTTTCTTGATCCTCTCGCTGACAAGTTGGTCGTTATGGCGGCTTTAATTATGTTGATTCCGCTCGATCGCGTTCCTGCATGGGCGGTTTTTATAATTCTTGCGCGAGAGATGATTGTCACTGGATTGCGTTCTATCGCTTCATCTGAAGGGATTGTAATTGCTGCCAGCGACCTGGGAAAGTATAAAACTATTTTTCAGATGGTCGC
>CALZLE010000032.1 GCA_945788205.1 uncultured Desulfuromonadales bacterium | reverse complement strand
TCATCTGGAAACATGTTGCGAAACTGATTGAGAGTCATGGGCATACCTCCTTTATGGAGCTATGATCCATCACGATAATGTCAACCTATGTCACATCCACCTTTGTTTGGTGGATAGGACCGTAAAACGATACGGTCGGGCCCTCGGCTAAGTAGAGAGAAGGTCCAAATTCTTCAAGCATACAGATAGGCTCCTAATGTTCGAGCGTTGCGAGTTGCTTTTTGTTGTCATTAGCCCCCAACTCCGAGACCACACAAATCCATCCCTTTCGGGGTTCCACAGTGACCGCGACATTGAGGAATCCGGCATCCTGGAGGGTGTCTTCGAATTCCTGTACAGAGAAGCACCTCATGCCGCCAACGCTGATCCGTCTCTTGTTTCGCTTGTCAAACTTCGACCCAAGGTACATACCGGCGATGATCACCAGCTGACCATTCGGCTTCAGCACACGTCGTATTTCGGCGAGATCTGCGGTAATATCAGGCCAGAAGTAATAGGTCTCCACTGCGGTAACACAGTCGAATGTTGCATCCGAGAACGGCATCGCTGATACCGACCCATGGAGAACTTCAACGCGACCGCTGACAATCAGTTTTTGGTTCCTTTTCCGTGCGACGGCGACAGAGTCCTCTGAGTAGTCGATACCGACCACCTTGCCAAGGCTAGCGAGGGAAGCGAGACGCTCGAGTGCTCGACCGCCACCGCACCCGATATCGAGCACCTTCGCCTGTTCAGAAATCTCCACCTTCGAAAGACCCCAAAGCGTTAGACCGGAATGCCCTAAGTTCATACCACGAACAAGGAGTCGGCCAAACCATCCGCGAGGCCTTCCACTTTGTGAGAGTAGCCAGCCAAACAGATTCCCTGTTGCTCCGGCTACAAGAATTCGCATTGGTTGTTATCCATTTCGCGCTAACTCTTCATAAAGGTATCTGAAGTATCAGAAAGCAGAAAAACCGTAACCTGCCCCCATGGCGGTCCGCGAACGTTGCTACATTTCGCCGGCCGCTCCCCTTGCGTTGAAATAGCTAAAGCTAAACAGGGCGATCAGTCCGACAAGCAATATCCCCGTAGGCAGCATTGTTTCTAAAGGCATAACCCCACTAAAAACGGCGTAACTCTCTGCCAAAAACAGTCCTGGGATCACAGGAAAGACTGTGAGCAACAGAACTCCTTTTCGTTCCAACGGTTTCCTGTCTGCCCAGATCAGGAGAATGGTCCAGCCGAGCATTAATGAAGCGGCCAAACCCAAGGCATATCGGTACTCCACTCCATGCGCGATCTTAGGGAATAACATACGGTAGGTCGCAAAACCGTCTGCGACAGCACCGACCCAGTAGCTGATTCTCAGCCAGATAATTTGCTTTCTCACTTACCTCATCTCCATTGATGCAGATAATACGCATACCCTTTTCATACCCGTTTGCAATTTAACTACACATTTCAAGCGGCTTAGCTTTTTTGCTGATGGCTGAAGTGCCGCTTTATCGAGCGTTTGAACCTAACCGCCGGATAGCCGAGAATCAGAGCGATAGCCGGTTTGTTGCCATCGGGGATGTTCAATTGCTGGCAGATTGCCCGATTGCGCTGCATGATCGGCGGTGCTCCCCCGATTATGCAGCTCCCCAACCCCAGTGATTCTGCGGCCAGCATGGCATAGGTGCAGGCGATGGTTGCGTCGGCGGCTTCGGCGTAGGGCGAATGGTGGAAAATCAGGACTGCCGGGGCGTTCCAGAAGAGCGTATCCCGTCCCTGTTGCTGACTGCGGACATAGCCCTCGGCCAGGGGCAGGATGAAGCCGCTGAACTGTTCGTAGCGGCTTTTGCCAATAAAGGGCCGCATGAGCGCCAGAGCACGGGGGCGCATAAGTTTCAGCATCCCCCGATAACCGGTAACGATCTCAGTGGCGAGTTTCTGCACTTCAGGAGCTCCGGAAACCGTCGCGACGCCAACGTCCCAGGGCGGAATGCCCATCGGCGCACTGGCCGCCATGTCAACAATCCGCTCCAGCAGGTCCACTTCAACCGGTCGTTCGGTAAAATGACGGATGCTACGCCGCGACTGCAGCAGAGCACCCAATGCATCGGCATCGGCGCGTTGTTCCGGTGGCGGCAGCGGCCGCAGGTCTGTGGGGGACAAACCTCGACCGTTCACGCTGATACATTCCTTTGGGCAGGCCATCATGCAATGACCGCAGGCGATGCAGTCGAAACCGGTTGTGAGCTGCTGTACACTGCCGGCTTCAAGAGTCAGAACTTCAGCAGGGCAGATGCTGACACAGAAACCGCAGCGGCTACACTGCTGCTGATCAACCGAAACCTCCCCCGCATTTTGATACAGACTGTGTTTTACCGGCATGATTGCCTCCAGATCAGTTTTTCCGCTGCGATTTTTGATCGCCAGCAGGAAACGTTTTTCAATAGGCACAAAATCAACAAAAAAACCGAGCGAAACCATAGGATCAATATCCTTCGGCAGCTCGGCCATCTTTGTCACAAAGACCCGTCGTTTTCCGTCCCCCCCTCACGGAAGGATTGGCTTTATCGGGACTATCTATTTCCATTACATCTATCAGAATTTAAAGAGAGGTCAAGCCTGTTGCTAAAACAGTTTAAATGTGTGGAAGCGATTCCAGTGGGCTTTTGTCTTTCGGGTTAAGTTGGCAATGGTGACACAGCTAGAACTGTCCTGAAAGTTGCCTCAGATTGTTTCATGGTCAGAAAGTCTGTGAAATAAGATATTATTGAATATCACTACTTTATTGAAACGACAGGCCGGTCTCGAAAGAATGAAGATGTGCTAGCTAGTGGGCATCTAACAAAATCTGCCCTAAAATGCAAGCAACACCATTTCAGGCTCGAACTGCCCAACCGACTGATTTCTAGCCCTTTTAGTCAACCTAAGGAGGAAGTCGACAAGCTTGTCTTCAGCTCAAAGAAATGAAAACGGCCGATTCCTCTAAGGAAAACGACCGTCTTGTAGTATGGCTCCCTTTGCTGGGCTCGAACCAGCGACAATCTGATTAACAGTCAGATGCTCTACCAACTGAGCTAAAAGGGAATAGCGTGTTGCGGAGAAGGAATATAGGAAATTGCCTCTTCGCTGTCAATATCTTTTTTCAGCCACCCTTTTTCAAATCGGTCAGCACCAACTTGGCGACAGCCTTGAGGGTTTCAAAGATCCCCTCGCCGGTCGTTGCACAACCTTCCAGCTCTGGAACCTTGCGTGGGTTGAGCAAATTGCTGAGCTCTTCAACCGGGGTAACGTCCGGCAAATCTCGCTTGTTGTACTGAATGACGAAGGGGATTTTCTCGATATCGAAACCTTGCTCCTCAAGATTGTCTTTGAGGTTTTCCAGGCTCTCGATATTGGCATCCAGACGAACATCCTGCGAATCCGCCACAAACACGACCCCATCAACCCCCTTGAGAATCAACTTTCGAGAGGCGTCATAAAACACCTGTCCGGGGACGGTATAAAGATGAAAGCGGGTCTTAAAACCACGGATCTCACCCAGGGCCAGCGGCAGAAAATCGAAAAACAGTGTCCGCTCGGTTTCCGTCGCCAGGGAGATCATCTTCCCCTTGGCGTCGTTGGCGGTCTTATTATAAATATATTGAAGATTTGTCGTTTTACCGCAGAGACCAGGACCGTAATAAACAATCTTACAGTTGATCTCACGCGAGGCGTAATTAATAAATGACATCTTGCGAACCTCGATCAGTTGAAAAGATTGTCAATATCGTCGTCGGTAATTTCGGCAAAAGGACTGGCTGTGCCGCCGCCAGCAGAAGCAGTTTCTGCTTCTGATTTATTTGCCAGATCGTCAAACACGGCCCCCAGATCGTTGCTGGCCTTTTTGACCCGCAACCGCACCAGCCCGAGAGAACTACGCTGATCAAAAATCACCACCAGAATCACCCGCCCACCAACGATCGAGATATGGATATTATCCTTCTCACCTTCGTGGAACAGGATTGAGAACTCTTTCTCGCCGATGAGTTTAGCCAAACCGCCGGTTGCAGCGATATTTCCCGCAGTCAATGATGCCAGACTGGTTGTATCGAGATTGGCCGTTTCGCCAGAGGCAGCAATCAACTGGCCGTTCTTATCAACCAAAAAAATGACTTTTGAGTTTGATTCTCGGAGCAGTTTTTCAAGCAGCACAAGAATGCGCTGATATTCCTCATCGTACATCACCAGAGAGGACTGGGGACCAAGCATGAATAGTCTCCTTGCTGTAGTTTATTAGCAACGTTTTGTATATCATTTAAAAAGTCTCATTTCAAGCTGTTTCCCGGTTTTTTTAAAAAATAATTAATTTATCGGCGGGCGCAAAACAGTTGCTGCGAAAACATTCTGTCGGTTGACTTCGGCGGGAAAATCCTCTAATTTTCAGGCAG
>CALZLE010000031.1 GCA_945788205.1 uncultured Desulfuromonadales bacterium | reverse complement strand
GATAAACATCACCGGGGTTATAGGGGCTTTTTTCATCACCGCGGCCTGATGAAATATGACCTAGAACACCAACAGTCGACACATGTAAAAAACGCTTGAAGCCCTTCTGGCGGGTTGCCGCCTCGGCCAGAAGCTGAGTGCTCTTCAAGTGAACATTCCAGTAGGTTTCATCGGAAATTTTCGCTTCCCGATAAGCCGCCGCGACATGAAAGACGTAGTGCATCCCGCACATTGCATTTTCAATAACGGCCGGGTCAAAAACATCTCCAACATGCCAAGTAATCGGCAGATCAGTCAGCGCCTCGGGAATGGTTTTTTTTCTGCGGATGGCATGCACTTCCGCACCGAGTGCACAGAGCTTTTGCGTTAGAAGGCTGCCGGTAAATCCGGTCGCGCCGGTCACCAGGACTTTTTGGTTTTTCAGCATCTCTTCAGACAATCTGACATGGGTTCACGCTTCCATAATGGCGACTGATCCTTGCGGCTCGATGGACAGTCGTTGAATTAATTCCGACAGGGTCTCGGACGTTTCATTTTCGAAATACAAACGATACCAAAGTTCCAGATTCACCAGAATCCACAAACGATAATTATGATCCACCTTGCCGGCAACATGCTCCTGCCAGATCCGTGAAATCTCATCTGCGGAGAAGATCCCCAACTCAACGAAACGGGACTGTTGAAACAGGTTATCGATAAAGACTTTCAGATCGGTACGCATCCAGCTGCCGATGGGGAAGGAAAACCCCTGTTTCTTCCGGTTGATCAACTCATCCGGCAGGTAGCGGCTGGCGACTTTTTTCAGGATATATTTCAGGTTGCGTCCCTTGAGTTTCAATGCCGAGGGAATGGACGCAGCAAATTCGACAACCCGGTAATCGACAAGTGGAGAGCGGTCTTCCAACGAATGCGCCATCGTCATCCGGTCAACAATCGACAGCAGGTGATCCGGCATGCGGGTCATCAGGTCGGTAAACAACATTCGATCGACCAGCTCTTCAACATTTTCTGCATTAAAGTGGCTCAGAATTTTCTCAAGTGAGTCTGCGTCAGTCAGTTTTTGCTGAGCCGCTGAGGTAAACAGGCGCCCTTTTGCTTCCTGCGTAAAGCGCAGAAAACTCATGCTCTGTGCATAACGCTCACCGCTTGAATAGAAGGACATATCATTGACCCAAGAGGCTTTCTGCGCCAAGCTCTTGTAGCCGAACGACTCCGGAATCAGACCGATAGCACGGGACATGAATTTCTTCCGGAACCATTCCGGCAGGGCACAGTAATGATCAACCAGCCGCTGCCCGGAAAAGCGATCATAGCCGGCAAAGTTTTCGTCGCCGCCATCGCCACCAAGGACAACCTTAACCTGTTCCGCAGCATGCTCAGCAACCAGGTAAACGCCAAAACCGAAGGGGTCGGAAGGTTCATCCAGATGCCAGATCATCTTCGGTACCATCTGGACCAGATCGGGGGCAACAATCCGTTCTCTGGCATCCAGATTGTACTTGTCTGCAACCATTCTGGCATAGGGCAGTTCATTGAACCGCTCATCCCGAACGCCAATACTGAAGGCTGGGACCCGGTTCTCGGAGAAAGATGCCGCAAGCGCCGCCATCAGGCTCGAATCGATGCCGCCGGAAAGAAAAGTCCCGACTTGCACATCACTGAGGAGGTGCATGTCAACTGTCTCTCTGAGCAACTCATCGAGTTGATCGGTCACCTGCTCTTCATTGGCAGGAAGCTTCTGCCGGTAGTCCGGGCACCAGTAGCGATCAAAATTCAACTGCCCGTTCTGCAACTCAACACTGGTTGCGGCAGGAAGTTTCTGGATATTTTTGAACAGGGTGTAGCGATCCGGAATGAAACGTAAAGAGACATAATGCCAGAGCGCATCAAGGTCCATCTGCGGCTCAACCAATCCAGAAGCAAGGATCGCCTTGACTTCAGAGGCAAACAGAAAATTATCTCCTGCCTGGCAGAAGAATAACGGCTTCTGCCCCATGTGGTCGCGAACCAGCAACAGTTTCCTCTGCCGGATGTCCCACAAAGCAAAGGCAAACATGCCCCGCAGCCGGGGGATACAGCCACGGCCATACTCCTCGTACAGATGCAGGATGACCTCAACGTCGGTTCTGGTACGAAATCGATGGCCTTTCTCTTCCAGCTCCTCGCGCAACGTCGGGCTGTTGTAAATTTCTCCATTACAGACCAGCTGCAAACTTTCGTCTTCGTTGGCGATCGGCTGGCGGCCACCATCCAAATCGATGATCGACAGGCGCTGATGACCTAAGGTGACGCCTTCGCCGAAATAGTAGCCTTCCTCATCGGGCCCACGATGCTGCAACGCGGCAGACATTTTTTTGACGACATCCGGATTGGATGAACCAACGATGCCAGCAAAGCCACACATAATAATCTCTTTCGGCGGAAATATTATAAATAGCCTTCTCGCTGATACCACTCAGCCGTCTTTTTCAGCCCTTCGTCCAGCCCGACTTTCGGCTGATAGCCCAGGTCCCGTTTCGCTTTGCTGATATCGAATGCGCGATTCTGCCGGAACCAATCGACCCGCCGGGGGAAAATTGGCGGGACAATACCGAAAGGCTTACAGACCTTTTCACAGACGTGTCCGGCAAAGACCATCGGCATAACCGGAAAATGAAGAATTTTGACCCTGATGTTCATCGCCTTGCCGACTCGCTGCACCAGGTCCTCGATTTCGACATAGTCCTCATCGGCAATCAGATAGGCTTCGCCATCACCCTTACCGGGTTCCATCGCCAGAATAAACGCGTCGACCAGATTGTCGATATAGAGCGGATGGTAAAGGGTCTTGCCGTTGCCGAACATCGGAAATGTCCCCTTCTTGACCCGCTTGAATATCATCCAGAAACGTTCCGGGTCTCCCGGCCCGTAAATCGCTGCCGGGCGGATGATCGTGCAGGGCATTCCCTGTTTATGAAAATCAAGAACAATCGGTTCCGCCTGATACTTGGTCCGCTGATAATAATCAGCCGGGTTAATCGGGGCTTCTTCAGCTGCGGGAGGATTCTCTACATTGCCGTGCACACCGCAGGTGCTGCAATACACGAATTTCTTCACTCCGACCCGTTGCGCTTCTTCAAGAACAATCCGCGTGCCTTCGACATTGACTTCATCGTAGTAACTTTCCGGCACATTCAACTCCCGAAACGCGGCCGCAAGGTGTTGAACAACCTCAACCCCCGCCATGCATTGTCGAACAACATCGCGGTCGGTCACCGTACCAATAACAACCTTCGCCCCCCACTCCCGCAGTTCCTGAGTTTTAATTCCCTCCTTGTAGTCCAGCGCTGTAACAGCATGCCCCAGATCAAGCAGGGCCCTGACCAATGCTTTGCCGGTAAATCCGGTACCACCCGTCACTAGTACATTCATCACAGCCCCCTGTCGCAATGTCATGCCATCTTTTTAGCCCCCAATTCCAACGGAAACAACTTGAGGTAAAACTCTGTCAATAATCGCCGGTAAACCTGCCAACTGTGGCGCTCTATCGCCCGCAGATGACCAGCCTCTCCCAAGCGTTGACGATATTCCAGATCAGATACCAGCCTTTCAATTCCGTCAGCCATGCTGTCTGCCGTCGGCGCCACCAGACAAGCAACCTGCTCATCCAGCGCCTGGGTATGACTTTGTATATCGGTTGCCAGAAGCGCTTTGCCAGCATCAAGATAAGTATAGACTTTCATCGGCGTGTTATTCCCCTGGGTGCGCGGGGATGCCAGAATATCGGCCTGCTGCAGATAAGCGCCAAGATCAGCCACTGGTCGCGGGCCGAAAAAAATTGTCGAGTCCTGTACTCTGAGAGCTTTGGCCTTGTCCTGATAATGCTGGATGTCTTCCGCCCGGCCACCAATAACTGCCAACAGAACATCGACACCTTTATTTCGAGCCTGAGCGAAACCATCGAGCAGCAGATCGATTCCCTGATAATGCTCCAGGTTACCCACATACAGAATTATCGGAGCAGCGGAGGAAAATGAAGCGCGCAGGTCGGTTATCTCATCTTCAGGCTCATACCGATCGAGCAATGAGATGTCCTGAAGCAACAGAACTTCTTTTGCCCCGAATTCTTTGGCCAAATCGACCAATGCAGGACAAACGGCCACCACCGCAGCGGCATTTCGAATTGCGAAACCTTCCAGGGAATTAAAGAGGCCAGAGAATATCTGGAGAGCCGGTTTCTTTTCGACCAGCTGCCGGGCAATGGAGGAATCCATGTCATACACGTAGGGGATACGCCAAAGAAGCTTTAACAGAAGAGCGATAAAACAAGCCTCTTCAACCGCATGTACGACAACGTATTGACGCGTCAGAACCAGACGCAAGGCGGTAAAAAACATCAAGGCGGAATAGATCAGTTTTTTCCAGGAGAAGCCCGGCGGGACATGATTAACTCCGGGGATTTTCAGTACCCGGTGCTGGACAACGCGTTTATAGCTGCGATTTTCCCCTTCAGGATAAGTCACCAGATCGATATCGTAGCCCTCACCCTCGAGGGCCTTCAGCGCCAGGTCAATGGCGATTGGTGTGCCACGCTCCTGATAATAGGGTTGCGGGGCTAAAAAAAGAATTTTTTTCATATCAATTCACCCTCCGGTCAAACCGGGCAATAACGGGTGTCCCCCAGATCCGGGTTAACCCGGTCATCTTTGGCACCCATTCAAAGGCCTGCGACAGATGTGAATTCTTAAGCAGGCGGTGGAGCGCCATTGGCCAGAAAAATTCAGCCCGCCGCGCAGAAAGGACATAGCCCTGCAGCCGGAACTGTTCGACGATCTCTGTTTCATCAAAAAGCGTATAAGGCCGGGTATTTTTTTCAATGTTCTTTTTGACCCCGAACAGCCAGGATGAAAAGGCGTTAAAACCTTTTTTAACAGGAAATTCTACCAGAACCGTAGAGCGGGAAACCCGGCAGAGCTCGGCGATATGAACCTGCCAATCGACCAGGTGAGTCAACATCCGGTAGCTCATGGAAGCATCGAAGTGGTGATCGGCAAAAGGAATCTTTGTCAGTGGGCCAACAACAAAATTAATGCTGTCATGATTCAGCGCGGCTTCAATAAGATCTGCACAAGAAGCCTTGCTCCCCAGAATCGTCGCCCGCCCCTGACGGTCCCGCAGCAAATCAATATTCTGCCCGTGGCCACCACCAGCATCCAGGATGAACAGATCTGTCTCAGGGAGCAATTCCAGGGTCGCTTCTTTTTGAACACTTAGAAACCATCGGCCGACTGCGCCAGAAAAACGCTCAGCATATTCTCTGGAGGAAGAATGGACGTCAGGCATCTCAAAACCATCCTGATCCCTGACAATATCTTCACGTTCGGCCATCAGCCTTACTCCAGAATCTTTTCGACAGCATAATCCTTATATTTCCGGCCCAGGGTAAAGACCAGAATTTCGCCAAGCAACCCGACCCCCCAGAGCCCGCTGCCAGCCAGGATGAGCGTCAAGCCGACAATCAGCAATGGGGACTTGCCTACGTCTCCAATCCCGGCCAATTTAAAAATGATGACATTCAAAACACACAAGGTGCCAGCTAAAGCAATCAAGCTCCCACGCAAGCCAAAATACCGAAGCGGTTTACGTGCAAAGTTCAGGTTGAAATGCAGAACCAGCAGCTCCAGAAAACGGGTGACATAAACCCGCAAACCAAAATAACGGGCTTTATCCACAAGCTGAATATGTGCGCATGGGACTTCACACACTTTATACCCCTTCTTTTTGGCCAACAATGGCAGAAAGCGGTAAAAGCTGCCATGAAATGGCACTTCAGTAAGTACCGAACGGCGTAAGACCCGAATGCTACTGTTAAGATCGTTAATGTGGACACCGGTCATGCGATGAACCAAAAAATTAAAGAGATGTGACTGCCACTGGTTTACCGTTGAATCAACGCGATTCTGCCGCCATGGCAACGCGAGGTCAGCGCCATCAACGTCAACAGCATGCAACAATGCCTCAAAGCCCTCGTCCGTGACCTGCCGATTCGGGCCACAAACGATAAATTTTTCTCCTCGACATTCATCCGTCAGCGCCTGCAGACAATTTCCCGAGGCAACTTTTTGGTTCAACTTGATCACCAGCACTTCAGGACCTTGCCGCGGCCATTTATCCAGACATGAAAGAGCAAAAGTGTTGGCACCGTTCAGCGCCAGGATTAACTCATGGTTATGGCCAAGACGGTTCAATTGCTCATGAAGGTCATGAAGATAAACAGTACAATCAACTTCATCATTTTCCACCAGCATCACAACCGAATAATCGATATTCTCTTTCATGCTACACCTTGTTGTGGAAAAGGAGGATCTTCCTGGCTGCCCAGAGTCGATCTTTGACTGGTCGAGGCAATTAAACGGGTGTGACTCAAATCACTCAGCATCACCGCCAGTTCCCCGATAATTCCCAATGAGAGCATGAGGACCATGCCAAAGAAGGACATAACGCTCCCTACTGAGAAAAAGAAGGCCTTGCCGACGGTCCAGTCAAACAACCAGGCCATCAAAGCCAAGCCTCCCATCCCCAATCCAATTAAAGCGAAAGGCAAACAGCAGAGGAAGAACCCTTTAAGGGGGGTGGATGAAAATCGAATGATCAGATTGATAGCGAAAATGTCGCTGAAAACTTTGAAAATCCGGTTAAATCCGTATTTTGATTCACCGAATTGTCGGGCATGATGCTGTACGGGAATTTCACTGACCCTCGCACCAGTCAAACTGGCCAAGGCGGGGAAAAAACGGTGCATCTCACCATAGCAGTGGAGGTTCCGAATGCAGTCAGCGCGGTAAGCTTTCAGCGAACAACCGTAATCGTGCAGGCGAACACCAGTTGTCAGGGAGATCAAGCCATTGGCGACTTTTGAGGGCAGAACACGACTCCAGTGATCCTGGCGATCGCTGCGCCAGCCGCTGACAATGTCATAACCTTCGTCGAGCTTGGCCAACAACTGCGGGATGTCGGCCGGGTCATTTTGCAGGTCGCCATCCAGGGTGACGATTATTTCTCCGCGGCTGTGATCAAATCCAGCCACCATCGCACCGGTTTGGCCACAGTTTCCGCGTAATTTGATAGCTCGAAGCTGAGGCCAGTCGGGCTGCTGTTGTTCGATAATGCTCCAGGTCCCGTCGCTGGACCCATCATCGACCAGGATAATTTCCCAGGAGAATGAAAAATCGGCACAGACAGTCTTAAACCTGTCTAAAAGCGGCACCACTGATTCTTCTTCATTGTATAGCGGTATGACAATACTCAAATAAACAGAAGATTTATCGCTTATTGGCACTTCATTCCTCCAATCCCAGAGATGCTCCGAACCATTTTACTAATAAAGGCGAACGTCTTTACCTGAATAGTCTACCCCTGCTCCCTTCATCGGCAACCATCCAAGCCTTCAGTGGTTCAATTGAGTCACCCAGGCATTGCCCATTTGATATTGGCAATGCCTGAACACCGCGCCCGCCTGCAGAATTCATCGACTGGCAAAACCAGATGAGTTCGACAAACCTCCCAAGAAAAAGAAAAGGCAGTACCCTCGGTACTGCCTTTTCCCTAACCCTAGTGTCCCGTGCGGTTAATTCCATCCATTAATTCTGGCCCTTTTGCCCGCTGGCTTCGTTGCCTCTCCTCGGCTTAGTTTT
>CALZLE010000030.1 GCA_945788205.1 uncultured Desulfuromonadales bacterium | reverse complement strand
TCGACCAATTGTCGCAACATTTGCCGGAATCAGAGGATGATCTCTACCGGGCGCTGCACGAGCAGGTCGAAGCGCTGATCAGTAAACGCCAGCAGCTGCTGGAGCTGGCGCTGGAGGAGTTGCAGTCAATTGGTGAAGAACTACCGGGTGCCCTTGGCAAACAGGTTTCCAGTAAGTTTGAGTTAAAGCACCGGGTGTTACCCGATTTTCTGCAAACGCCGATCTGGCAGCAGGTTTATCAGCGGGTGGAAAAACTGCGCACCGGTAGTCATGACCTGGCCGAAGCAATTCTTAACCTGATGCGCGCTGCCGACGCGTTGCCGGAGGAGGTAGCTGACAAGCTTAATTCGTCACTGGTCGATCTGCGAGGGATTGCCGGGCGATTGGAGGGGATTGCTGCCGATCTGGGTTCTTTTCAGGCCGCAGCGGAAAATTCCTGTGTCTGGCTGGAAATCCGCGAAGGTCGCATCGGTCGGGGGAAGGGACTGATCACCAGTCTCTGCCAGGCGCCGCTGGAAGTGGCCGACAGCCTCAATAAAGCTCTTTACGAACGTTTCCGCACCTTGGTGATGACCAGTGCTACTTTGACCGTAGCTGGTGCCTTCGGTTACTATCACTCGCGGGTCGGTCTCGATCGGGTTGAGCCGGGGCGATTGGTTGAACTCTGCCTCGATTCCCCCTTCGATTATCAGCAACAGGCGCTGGTGGCCGTACCGAACGATCTGCCGGAACCGGGCAAGCCCGGATTTGCCGAAGCGGTACGCGATGCGGTGGAAAAAGCGGTCCTCGCCAGCGGTGGGCGCAGTTTTGTGCTTTTTACCTCTTATGCCCTGTTGCGGCAGGTGCACGAAGAGCTGTCACCGGTGCTCGAAGCACAACGTCTGCGCTGCTTACGACAAGGCTCAGAGAATCGGCATCGACTTTTGAAGCGGTTCGCCGAGGACGAAAGCAGTATTCTTTTCGGCACCGATTCCTTCTGGGAAGGGGTCGATGTCCCGGGCCGCTCACTGGAACAGGTGATCATTGCCCGGCTGCCGTTCAAGGTGCCGACCGAACCGGTACTGGAGGCACGTGCCCAGGCGATCGAAGTTCGCGGCGGTGACTCTTTTATGGAGTACACGGTGCCGCAGGCGGTGATCCGCTTCAAACAGGGCTTTGGCCGATTGATCAGACACCGTAATGACCGTGGTGTCGTCTTGATACTTGATACCCGCGTGGTTCGTCGAGGTTACGGAAGAATGTTTTTGCGTTCATTGCCACCGGCGCGGGTTGTCAAAGGTGATAGCGAGCAGGTATTTACCGAAATTGGCAAGTTTTTCTTTACTGAATAGGATGAAGATGATGAGCAAAACTCTGAAATGGATTTCAATTTTACTGATTTTTCTTTTGTTGTCCGCTTGTGACAGCGGGCAAATTTTCCACAAGATTCGGCCGGGCGGAAAAATTCTTGCGTTTGGCGATAGTCTGACGTTCGGCACCGGTGCGGAAAAAGGCTTCAGTTATCCGGCGCAGCTGAAGCGACTGATTGCCCGCGATGTTATCAATGCAGGCGTGGCTGGTGAAGTCAGCGCTGATGGCGCACGACGTTTACCGGCATTGCTTGATGAGCACGAGCCGGACTTGGTGATTATTTGCCACGGGGGCAACGATCTGCTGCAAAAACTTGGTAAGCAGCAGCTACAAGACAACTTGCGGCGGATGTTCGAGGCGGTCAATCAGCGGGGGATCCCGATGGTGATGGTTGCGGTGCCCCAGCCCGGTTTGTTGCTCAGTGATGCCGATCTCTATGAAAGCCTGGGTAAAGAGCTGAATATTCCGGTGGTGGAAGGCATTATCGGCAAGCTGTTGAGCGATCCGAACTTCAAAAGCGATCAGATTCACCCGAACGCTGCCGGCTACGACAGGCTGTCAAAAGCAATTGCCGACAAGCTTATGGAGCTTCGCGTTATCTAATCTGTGCACTGTCGACAATTTGACAACAAGCGCTCCTCGGTTATCTTTTATAGCAGTCAGTGATGTATAACCCCGGCTTAGAGGAGGTGCCCATGCCACAGGAAATGAATCATCAGGATGCGCTAAAAATTGCTGTAGAAACAGAAAAGGGTCTGATCTGCTTTTATCGCAGGGCTGCTGAAATGGTTGCTGATGATGGTGCCAAAACCTTTTTCAACCGATTGGCTAAAGAGAAAGAAGAGCAGGCCGGACAGTTCTTCCGCTATTATAAAGGGAGTGATCTTGGGACCTTGGATGAGTTCGTCAACCGTCCTTGCACCCTGAATGCTAAAGCGATTAATGAATTATCCGCGCTGGTCGATACGTCCGTCAAAGAACGACGAGCTCGTGAGATCGCTATGGAAAAAGAACTGAATCTGCATAAAACTCTGCTGGGCAAATCGAAGCAGATTATTGATCCTGGTGTCCGAGCAGTCTTCGAGCGGATGGCCAAGGCGAGTCAACACCATTATCAGATCGTTGAGTCAGAGTATGCCCGCATGATGGGAATGCCTCATGAAACGGATATCAATACTTTTGTAAGAGAATAGGGTTTTTATGAAAAGAGGGTTTTTGTTTGGGGTGATCTTGGTCCTGTGTTGGTTCGGAGTGGGAAACGCAGAAAAGGGAAGTTACGTTCAATATCAGCAAATTCTCGATAATAAGTGTAGTCAATGCCATACCCGCCTGAGGATAGAAGAAGCGATCCAACAGGGTGTAGATATGGACGCTGTGGTTGCCAAGATGATCCGCTTGGGAGCCAGGCTTGATGATCAAGAGCGTGAGGTGATGGGGATTTTCTGGGCGCAGGGGAGTGAGAATAAAGCCTCCCGGCCAGAAGCGCCTGAGATTACCGTCGATCCGCTCGCTGAATATCGTGCCGTGTTAAAAAGTCGTTGCACCGGCTGCCATAGCTTGGAACCGGTCGAAGCGGCAATGGCGCAGGGGCGTTCACTCAATGATCTGGTTGAAATGATGCGCAAGCGCGGTGCGATTGTCACTGAGTCTGATTTTAATGCACTCGCACCGTTTTGGGGGTCGCCTTACAAAGAGAAGTAACCGGACAAAATTGTTTATCGAAGCGCCGCAGGAGAATTCTGCGGCGCTTTTTCATATTGCCGGAGGGGGGAATATGCGTTCGATCAAAGAGTGGCCAGCTGATGAGCGGCCGCGTGAAAAGTTACTTGCCCACGGGGCCGACAAGCTGACTGATGCCGAGCTGCTGGCGTTGATCATCCGCACTGGGGATTCCAGCAGTAAGCAAAGCGCCGTCGATCTGGCTCGCAATCTCTTGAGTCAATTCGGTTCGTTGCGGCAGCTTTCCGCCGCCAGTATCAGTGAGCTTTGTCAGCAGCCGGGGATTGGCCCCGCCAAAGCTGCCGAAGTTCAGGCGCTGTTCCAGATTGCCCGTCGTTTCAGCGACACCCGCCTGCAACCGGGGCAGCCCTATCAGTCTTCCAAAGATGCCTTTGCCCATTTCCACGAACGACTCTGCGATTACCGGAAAGAAGTTTTTCTCGCCCTGCTACTCGACAGCAAGAATCGATTGATCCGCGAAGTGCTGATCTCCGAAGGCAGTCTCAATGCCAGTATCGTCCACCCTCGTGAAGTCTTCGCCCCGGTGCTGCGCGAATCAGCCTCTGCTGTGTTGTTTGTGCATAATCATCCGTCTGGCGATCCAACTCCCAGCCACGAAGATATTGATATCACCGAACGTTTAAAACAGGTTGGAGAGTTGATGGGGGTCCGCGTGCTCGATCACATTATCGTTGGTAATGGCGATTATGTCAGTCTGGCTGATCGAGGTTTGTTGTAGGCAGGGAGGATTCTTTAATCGATCTCGTATTCTTTGATTTTATACATCAAAGAACGCAGACTGATTTCAAGGATTTGCGCCGCTAGAGTACGATTACCGTTGGTTTTGGCAAGGGCTTTTTGGATATATTCTTTTTCCAGTCGTTGTGCGGCGAGCTTCAGCGAGAACTCTTCCGGGCTGCTGTCGTCTGAAATGGCTTGTCGCATTCTCAGCGGCGGCAGCTCAAGATTTTCCCCGTGACTGAAGATCAGCGCTTTCTCCAGGTAATTCTGGAGCTCGCGGACATTCCCAGGCCATGGATAGCTGGTTAGCAGCTTACGGTCTTCGGCGGTGAAGAGCAGCAACTGGCGGCCTTCTTTTTCACAGAGAGAGCTAAGGAAATGTTCCGACAGGGGAACGATGTCCTCGGGGCGTTCGCGCAGTGGTGGCAGATTGATGTCAACCACCGCCAGTCGATAGTAGAGGTCATTGCGAAATTGATTTTTCTGTACAGCGTCCTGCAGGTCTCTGCCTGCCGCCGCAACCACTCGGGTGCTGATCTTTTCTGATCGGGTCGCGCCAACTTTCCTGATCTCCCCTTCCTGCAACACGCGTAACAGTTTGGGTTGCAGTTCGAGCGGCAATTCGGCGATCTCATCGAGGAACAGGGTGCCGCCACTGGCGATCGAGAACAGGCCCTGTTTTTCCCGATCGGCGCCAGTAAAAGCGCCTTTAGCGTGACCGAACAGTTCACTTTCCAACAAGCCGGAGGTGATGGCGCTGCAGTTGATGGCGAGAAACTGGCCCTTGCGGCCACTTTCGCTGTGCAGGGCCCGGGCGATCAATTCTTTGCCGGTTCCGGTTTCGCCACTGATCAAAACTGAGGAATCGGAACTCGCAGCAGCACGAACCATCTGCAGAACCCGCTGCATTGCCTGGCTTGTGTGGACGATCTGGTCGATGGAAAACCCCTGCACTTGTTTAGACAGTGCTGATTTAAGCTGTTGATTTTCCACCCGAAGCTGTTGCCGTTCCTCCGCTTTGCGCAGCGTCAACAGGACTTCATCCGGTTTGAAAGGTTTGGAGATGTAATCGTAGGCACCGCGTTTCATGCAGTCGAGGGCGGTGCTGATGCTGCCGTAGGCGCTCATCATAATGATGGTGCAATCAAGGGCTTTAACGTCTGCTTGCTCAAGAAAATTCAAGCCGTCCATGTCTGGCATGCGAATATCGGAGAGGATGACATTAAACTTTTCTTTGCGGATCATTTCGAGCGCTTCAACGCCGTTTGAGGCTTCGTTGACCCGATAGTTATGTGGTTCGAGAACCAGCCGCAGCATGTGTCGCATTGATGCTTCGTCATCGATGATCAAGATATTGTGGAATTGCTCGGACATCGTTTCTCCGATTTTTTACAGGATGTATTTGTTAGAGGATACCCTGTTTTCGGCAGCTATGCAATTTTTGCAGTTTTCTCGGAGGGCGAAGATGATCTGTGAAGTGTGAGAGGTAAAAAAGGACCGGCCCTTACGGCACCGGTCCTTTTTTAACGGTTTGCTTGTGGTTTCTGTTACGGGATTACTTTCCCAGAACCTCAGCGACTTTCTTGCCGATGTCAGCAGGTGACTGCACGACATGAACACCACATTTTTCCAGTGCGGCCATTTTGGCTGCAGCGGTATCGTCACCACCGGAGATAATCGCGCCAGCGTGTCCCATCCGCTTACCCTTGGGGGCGGTCTGTCCGGCAATAAAGCTGACCACCGGTTTGCTGAAGTTCTGCTTGATCCACTCGCCGGCTTTAACCTCTGCCTGACCGCCAATTTCACCGATCAGTACGACACATTCGGTCTGGGCGTCAAACTGGAACATCTCCAGCAGGTCGATATATTTCAGGCCGATAATCGGATCACCGCCGATACCGATACAGGTTGACTGGCCGTAACCGAAGTCACTGACCTGTTTGACCGCTTCGTAGGTGAGGGTTCCCGATTTGGAAATGATACCGACGGTGCCGGGGGTGTGGATTTCGCCCGGCATGATGCCCATTTTGCACTCCCCAGGGGTGATAACCCCTGGACAGTTCGGGCCGACCAGCATGGTATTTGAGGAGCTGGTTTTCATCAGTCGCTTGACCTTGATCATATCTTTGACCGGAATTCCCTCGGTGATGCAGATACAGAGGTCCAGGTTAGCATCAATAGATTCGATCACTGCGTCCGCGGCATATGCTGGTGGTACGTAGACGATTGAAGCGTTGGCGCCGGTTTTACGGATCGCCTCTTCCACGGTGTCGAAAACCGGAGTGCCATCAACTTCGCTGCCACCGCGGCCGGGAACCACACCAGCAACAATGTTGGTGCCGTAATCCTTCATCTTCTGTGCGTGGAATTTTCCCTGTGAGCCGGTCAACCCCTGCACGACAACTTTGGTTCTATTGTTAACAAGTATGCTCATTGTCTTCTCCCTCTAAGCCTTTGCAGAAGTTTTCTTTTTGGCAGGTTTATCCCCGGCAGCCAGTTCGACCGCTTTTTGCGCCGCATCCGCCATGGTAGTCCCGGTGACGATATTCAGGCCGGTTTTGGCTGCGCCCTCTTCAAGGATTTTTCGGCCCTCGTCAACGTTGGTGCCGTCCAGACGGACGACAATACTGCGGTCACTCGGGACCTCGTCGGAACCGTTCAGGACGCCCTGAGCAATCAGGTCGCAGCGGACGATGCCGCCGAAGATATTGACGAAGATAACCTTAACCTTTGGATCGGTGAGGATGATCTTGAAGGCTTCACGGACCTTATTAACGTCTGCGCCGCCGCCGACATCGAGGAAGTTGGCCGGGTCGCCGCCGTAGGATTTGATGATATCCATGGTCGCCATGGCCAGACCGGCACCGTTGACCATACAGCCGATGTTGCCTTCCATGCTGACATAAGAGAGGTCGAAGATCGATGCCCGGACCTCCTGTGGCTCGAGTTCGCCGTAGTCTTTCATCTCTTCAATCTTCGGATGCCGGTAAAGAGCGTTCTCATCGACCGACATCTTTGCATCGAGGCAGACAACTTCGCCGTCACCGGTGATGACCAGTGGGTTGATCTCCAGCATCATGCCGTCGTGGTCGGCAAAGACCTGGTAGAGCTTATGTGCGACATCGGCAAACTGGTTGAGCAAAGAGGAGTCGAGGCCGATTTTTTTGCCGATTTTACGGCCGAGGAACTGGCCCATGCCAGTGACCGGGTTGATGCGTTCGGTAATGATCGCCTCAGGGTTTTTGTCGGCGACTTCCTCAATATCCATCCCGCCCTCTGAACTGGCGATAATCATATGCTGCTCAGAGTCACGATCGACAAGGAAGCTCAGGTAGATCTCTTGCTTTATATCGGTGGCTTTTTCAATCAGGGTCCGGCGGACGATCTTGCCTTCCGGTCCGGTCTGCTTGGTGACGATTTTCATTCCCAGCATCTGTGATGATTCGTCATAAACATCGCTGAAGGTGTTGACGATCTTTACGCC